>CAYFVI010000173.1:0-1880 GCA_964346525.1 uncultured Dehalococcoidaceae bacterium | reverse complement strand
GAGGAAACGGCGCTGATTGCTTCCATCGAGAGCCTCCGCGGTATGCCCCGTCCCCGCCCGCCGTTCCCCGCGCAGTCGGGTCTGGATGGAAAACCCACCATTATCAACAACGTCAAGACGCTTTCTTCCGTTCCGGTCATCATTCAGCGCGGTGCCGACTGGTTCGCCGGCATCGGCACCGAGAAAAGCAAGGGCACCGTAGTCTTTGCCCTTACTGGCAAGATTGCCAATAGCGGCCTGGTCGAGGTGCCCATGGGCACTCCGCTATCCCGTATTATCTATGAGATTGGCGGTGGTATCCCTCGGGAAAAGCACCTAAAAGCGGTGCAGACGGGCGGCCCGTCAGGCGGCTGCATCCCGGACCGTTTCATTGACCTGCCCGTGGATTACGAATCCTTGACCGGACTGGGCTCGATAATGGGTTCCGGCGGCATGGTGGTGATGGACGAGACCACCTGTATGGTTGAGATTGCCAGGTACTTCCTCAGCTTTACCCAGGATGAGTCCTGCGGCAAATGTACCCCTTGCCGTCTGGGGACCAAACAGATGCTTGAAATCCTGACCAGAATCACGGAAGGAAAAGGGCGCGAGGAGGACATCGATACTTTGCTCAAGATAGCGGCCACGGTCAAAGAGTGCTCACTATGTGGCCTCGGCCAAACTTCACCCAACCCGGTGCTGACCACCATCAATTATTTCCGGGACGAATATGAAGCACATATCAGAGAGAAGAAGTGTCCGGCCGCTGTCTGCGATGCCCTGATGATTTCACCGTGCCAGCACACCTGTCCGGTGGGAATAAATATTCCCAGATATGTGGCTCATATTGCTGCCGGCGAGTACCAGCAAGCAATTGATACCATCAGAGAGCGGAACCCATTCCCCGCCATCTGCGGTCGCATCTGCCATCACCCCTGCGAAGGCAGGTGCCGCCGCGGAGAACTGGATGATCCGGTGGCCATAAGAGAGCTCAAGCGTTTTGCCGCCGACTGGTATTTCGAGCATATAGCGGAAGACCCGGAACCATTTCCGCAGACAAAACGCCAGCGCGTGGCCGTGGTCGGGGCTGGGCCCACCGGTCTATCCTGCGCCTACTTTCTGGCGCAAATGGGCTATCCGACAACGGTATTTGAGGCCCTCCCCATAGGCGGCGGCATGCTGTCGGTGGCGATACCTGAATTCAGATTGCCTCACGAGATAATTCAAAAGGAGATCGATTTCATTGCCAAGAAGGGTGTGGAGATAAGATACAATACCCCCATAAACGTTAATTTCACCGTGGAAGACCTAAGAGAGGACGGTTATGATGCCGTCTTCATTGCCTCCGGTGCCCAGAGAAGCCAGCGCGTCGGCATTCCCGGCGAGCTTGAGGATATCGACGGTTTCTATTACGGGCTGCAGTTTTTGCGGGATATCAAGCTGGGCAGACAGGTTAACGTTGGCCGGCGGGTGGTGGTTATCGGTGGCGGTAACGTAGCTCTGGACACCGCCCGCTCGTCACTTCGTCTTGGCGCCGATGAGGTGAATATCTTTTACCGTCGGTCACGGGAGGAAATGCCGGTTACCGAGGTGGAATACGACCAGACCATCACCGAAGGTATAAAAGTCAATTTCCTGGTCAGCCCGACCAGAATCGAAAGCGAGAGCTGGAAGGTAACCGGACTGCAATGCATCCAGATGAGGCTCGGGGAACCTGACGAGAGCGGCCGCCGGCGGCCGATTCCAATCGCCGGCTCGGAGTTCTTTGCCCCGGCCGATACCGTGATTGCCGCCGTTGGCCAGGCCCCTGATCTATCCTTTCTGCCCGTGGATAGCGCGCTGGAACGTACCCGCTGGGAGACCCTGGTTGTTGACAGCAATTCCCTGGCGACAAATGTCGG
>CAYFVI010000172.1:0-1891 GCA_964346525.1 uncultured Dehalococcoidaceae bacterium | reverse complement strand
GGCTGATAGAATGCTTAGAATACGATTAGATTTTTAACCAATGGATTTCCTTGCCGCTGTTTTAACCTGAATTCTCATCATTTTCTAAGCTTATTCTAATATTTGCTTAGTCGCTAGCTGGCAAAATTATAGTAGGGTGGCTTTTCATTTTGCGGATTTCAGGTAATCCAAGGCTTTTACCTGATAGTTGCTAACGAGCGTTTCCTTCCCGTGACCGAAAATCCAGATTCTTGAGAAATATGAAGCTGAAGAACTATGTTTGTCTCGGGTGGTAATTAATGGCAAATTTCGGCTACGCCGCATTATTTCTGGCACTGATAGCCTCCATTTATGCGGCTATTGCCTTCCTTTTCGCGGGCAAGAGAAAACTCCCGGCACTGGCTCACAGCGCCAGGAACAGCCTGGTGGCTGTCTGCGGATTGGTCACTGTAGCTGTCGCCAGTATGGTCTATGCTCTGCTCACTCATAATTTTCGGATTGAATATGTAGCCCGGTATACGAGCACTGACCTGTCATGGAACTATCTTATCAGTGCTTTGTGGGCCGGTAACGATGGCTCACTGCTGTTCTGGGCATGGCTATTATCTCTATTTGCCCTCATTGCGCTGCTTCAGAAGCGTGATATTGGCAAAGAACTGGTGCCTTATGCGGCATCAGTCGTTATGTTCACGCAGGCTTTTTTCCTTGTTTTATTGCTCTTTGTGGCCAATCCCTTCCGCGAACTGTCCTTTACCCCTGCCGAGGGGAATGGTCTCAACCCCATGCTGGAGAATCCGGGAATGTTATTTCATCCACCTTTGCTGCTATCCGGATACGTTACCTTAACCATTCCCTTTGCCTTCGCAATGGCTGCCCTGATGACCAGAAGATTGGGGGATGAGTGGCTGATGGTAATAAGGAGGTGGACGCTTCTGGCCTGGCTCTTCCTCGGGTTGGGTAACCTGATTGGCGCCTGGTGGGCTTATGTAGAGCTCGGCTGGGGTGGTTACTGGGCCTGGGACCCGGTGGAGAACGCAAGCTTTATGCCCTGGCTGGTGGCCACGGCTTTCCTTCACTCCATTATGATGCAGAGGAGACGGGGAATACTCAAGGTCTGGAATATGTCACTGATTATACTGACTTTCGCTCTGTCGATACTGGGCACGTTCCTTACCCGAAGCGGTGTCCTTTCCTCCGTACATACCTTTGCCGCCTCTCCTTTATTGGGCAATTTGTTCCTGATCTTTATCGGCTTCATGCTTCTCGGCTCGTTGGGCTTGCTCTTCTATCGCAGTGATGACTTGAAAGGTGAGGCTGATATAGAGTCCTTGGTCTCCCGGGAGAGCACTTTTTTGCTGAACAATCTGTTGCTGGTGGGCGCTGCTTTTGCCATCCTGTTGGGGACATTTTTCCCCATCATCTCCGAAGCGGTACGCGGCGTTAAAATCAGCGTCGGGCCGGCTTTCTTCAATCAGGTAACCGCCCCTATCTTTTTGGCCACCATCCTGCTGGCCGGCATCTGTACTCTCATCGGCTGGAGGCGGGCCTCGCGCAAAAACCTGATTCGCAATTTCCTCGGGCCTCTGATAGTGGCACTGGTTCTGGGGATAGTCCTCTTCATCGTCGGTCTCAGAGAGTGGTATGCCATTATTGCTCTCTTGGTGTGTGGCTTTGTTCTCTCCACTATCGTCTATGAGTGGTTCCGGGGAACCAGGGCGCGCCACCGGATGAGGGCGGAGAACTACCTGAAAGCATTCTGGGGGTTGATTGTGAACAATCGACCCCACTACGGAGGTTACATCGTGCATGTGGCTGTTATCCTCATCACCGTCGGTATTGTCGGCTCCTCGCTATATGGCGTGGAAGAAGAGGCTACACTCGACAAGGGTATGTCTATGACCATCGATAAGTA
>CAYFVI010000171.1:0-4952 GCA_964346525.1 uncultured Dehalococcoidaceae bacterium | reverse complement strand
CAACATCATCTCCTCAGAGCCGCCATCGAGAAGCTGCTCGGCAACCTGATGGATATCGAGAGCCGGCACATTGAAGAGATAATGAACTCGATTAACAAGCCGGCGGGCAGGATAGTTACTCTGCCCGATGGTCTGCTCTTCGTCATCGAGTATGACCGCTATCTTCTGGGAAGCGACCCCGCCGCTTTATCACCCTTCCCCGATATAGCAAAGAAATATAACTTGAAGATACCGGGTACAACGGCGTTGCCCGGCTGGCGGGTCGTGGCCACTGTCACGGAGCAGAGGCCGGTTTCGGAAGAAGGCAACAGCTATGTCGCCTGTTTCGACCTCGCCCGGACGGGAACTGAATTGACCATGCGGCCGCGCCGTCCCGGCGAGCGGTTTCAGCCCTTGGGCATGAGTCAGCCCAAGAAACTAAATGAGTTCATGATAGATAGCAAAATACCGCGGGCCTGGCGGCGGTGGGTGCCGATTGTCTGCTCACCCGAGCATATCATCTGGGTTGCTGGCTGGCGCATTGACGAGCGAGTCAAGGTGACGGAGAACACCAGAAAAATATTGCGTCTCGAAATGATAAAGTCTGGACAATGAATGGGCTGGAAAAGGCAGAGAAAATAGCCGAAAAACTGCGCCGGGAAAACTACGACCTGCTGACCAATGGCTGCTTTAAGAAATCCATAAAACTCAAAAGACGGTGTGAGACGCTTGGCATACCGGTCGGGATTGTCGCCTGCATCGGGGTGGTCAGGGCTAAAGTCTTCAAGCTCTGGTGGATGACGATACCGGTAATTCATGGCTGGGCGGAGGTCAATGGACATAGAATTGAGGTGTCCCGACCTCGTGGCGTCTCCGGCACATGGGGCATCATCCCGGCGAACATCAGGCCAATAATCAAGCTAAGATTCTAAGAAGTGCTTAATCCGGCTTTATCCCGCATACCTTGATGCTGGCCACTGAGCTGGCAGCGTCCTTTATCGCTTCCTCCGTCAGGTCCAGCTTCTTGATTACCGCTTGAGCCGTCGGGTCACTGGCCATGCAATCAATGGGAAAAATGGACTTATCCAGCACCCGTACCTCCTGAAAACCGGCAACGGTAATCGTATCCAGGTATTCATTTTTCATCAGGGCACCGGAAATGCAGCCCACGTACGCGGCGACGGAGTTCCGGATGAAATCGGGCAGTTCCTTGAGCAGGACTATGTCCGATACCATTAGCCGGCCCCCCGGTTTCAGCACCCGGAATGCTTCCTCGAAAACGCTCTTTTTATCCGGCGACAGATTGATGACGCAGTTGGAGATGATGATATCAACGGAGTTATCCGCCACCGGCAGGTTTTCAATCTCACCCAGCCGGAATTCAACGTTCCGGTAGCCACCTTTTTCCGCATTCTCCCTGGCTTTCTCGAGCATCTCCGGCGTCATATCCACACCGATGACTCTCCCGCTTTCGCCCACCTTGTTAGCCGCCAGGAAACAATCGAAACCGGCGCCTGAGCCAAGGTCCAGCACGACCTCTCCTTCGACCAGAGACGCCAGCGCGATGGGATTCCCGCAGCCGAGGCCCAGATCGGCTCCGTCCGGTACCGACCCGATTTCCTCCTCCGAATAGCCTATGGCTTTACTGATGGACTGGGTCGTATTTCCGCTTCCGCAGCATGTGCTGGCCGGAGCACAGCAAGAACTTTTCGTTTTAACCCTCTGAGCATAGCCTTCCCTGACCATTTTCTTTATTTCCGCATCTTTCATTTATGACTCCTTATTGCATTATTTCCTTCAACATCGGTGCCAGCGTACTTCTCGCCGTCTCGCTGAAAAAATCGGCTTTGACCAGGAATAGACAGCATCCTTTACCGCCGGACTGGCTGCTTATGAGAACGAATTTATCACCTTCTTTAATATCGGCTTTCTCCCTCACCTCTTTGGGCAGGACAATCTGCCCTCGGCCATCAATGGTTATGAGGGCATCGACCTGGCACAGACAAGCGGGCACGCTTTTAGCCCTTTCTTCACTTTTGCTGACCATAACTTCACCTCGATATGAAGGTTTAAGATATATCATATAATTCTGATATATCAGAATATACTGATTTATATGATTTGTCAAATCACTTGGTGGCTAATCAGAGCAATAGAAGGACATTGAGGCCAATTCCGAGGAAAATTTGATTATCTCTTTACCTGTATAGAAGCATAGAAATGTTTTTTACCCTTTTAAATCACCTGCTTGAGGCGCGGGTTCGGTGTAATACCCGGTATCCGCCCCCGTTTGGCAATCGGTTTGCCTTCCACCTCGTGCAAATCGGCGGTGAAATCAATGGGCCGGGCACTGCTGATATAGCTGCCGATGCCAAAGCCGTCGACCGGAGCCCCGTTATCCAGAAAATAGGTAATGCGCTCCGGGTCCAGTCCACCACTGACAAAAATATTTACTTTTTTAAATCCGGCCAGGTCCAGCCTGGCCCTCACTTCTTTCACCAGGTCGACGGTAACCCGTCCCCGCTCCCCCGGCGTGTCCAGTCGAACGCTGTCAAGCTTTTCCCCCAGCGCCTCCGCCACGCGCAGGCTCTCCTCGGCTTCATCCTTGAAGGTATCAACTAGGGAAACACGCGGCACCTCGGGCGGCATATATTTGTCAAAGGCAACCGTCGCCTTAACCGTATCCCCCATAACGATAATCAGGGCGTGGGGCATGGTGCCCGCGGGCGTAACGCCGGCAAGCTCGGCTCCAGCCACACTGGAGCAGCCAATGCAACCCCCCACAATCGCCGAGTAGTCCAGAATACCCGACACCGATGGATGGACATGGCGCGCCCCGAAGCTGATGACGGGGATACCGCGGGCTGCGGCGACCACTTCTCGGGCCGCCGTTGCCCAGCCGCTGCAGTGAGACAGGATGCCGCAGAGGGGCGTTTCGTAAAGTCCGTAACTCTGATATGGCGCTGTGATGCGCAGCACCACCTCCCTGGTATCCATTGATTCACCCTCGTCGAGGGCCCAGACTTCACGTCTTTCCTTGGGCAAAACTCTATCCAGCAGTGCTTTTGCCTCTTCTATGCCGCAGAGCATCCCCGCCCGACTGGAGAAAAGCTCCATGGTGGCCACCGGGTTGAGTCCCTCATGGCGCAGTATTTCGACGGTGCGGGCGAAGTAAATGTCCGCGGTCTCTCCGGAAAGCACCGCCTGGCTCGGCTTGAACTCGGGCTTTTTCATCTGGCTATCCTCCAACGCTGGTCAGCTTTGCTCCCAGAACCTTCTCGATGTGCTCCAGGGCAAACCGGTGTGCTTTTTCGTCCGGCGAAGCCACACTATCAACGGGCACCTCCACGGCATAATCGCGATTGCGGGCATCGGCCGTGGTATGCATCACACAGATATTGGTTAAGACGCCACAGATAATCAGTTTACCCGGCTTGAGCTCCTTCAGCCTGGTTTCCAGGTCAGTGTTGAAAAAGCCGCTGTAACGCTTTTTGGGGATTACCTGGCCGGGGTACCTGGCTAACTCTGGAATAACCTCCGCCTCCGGCGTGCCGGCAACACAGTGCGGCGGGAACATCTTGAACTCAAGATCATCGGGGTCGTGATGGTCACAGATGAAGAATATCTTCGACCCCCGGGCCAGTTCCCGCTCCAGCAGTTTCTGCACCTTGGGGATAATCTCGCGTGCTTTGTCCCCCACGTACAGCGCGTGACCTGGCTCCATAAAACACCTCAGCATATCAGTTACGATTACCGCATCAGCCATATATCACCTCCGGCTAATGTTTAAAATGCCTTTCGCCGGTAAAGACCATGGCGATATTATATCTGTCCGCCGCTTTGATAGAGTCCTCATCTCTAATCGAGCCGCCGGGCTGGATGATGGCGGTAACACCTCCTTCTGCCGCCGCCTCCACAACATCGGGAAAGGGGAACATGGCGTCGGAGGCGAGCACACTGCCCTTCGTCTTATCCCCGGCTTTCTCCCTGGCAATACGGGCGCTGACAATACGGCTGGGCTGCCCGGCGCCCATACCGATAAGCGTCCTGTCCTTGGCCAGCACGATGGCGTTGGACTTTATGTGCTTTACCGCGCGCCAGGCAAAGAGCAGGTCTTGAACTTCGGCTTCGGTGGGGGCACGCTTGGTAACCGTCTTGAGGGTAACGCTGTCCTCGGCCAGAGAGTCCGAGCTCTGGACCAGGAAACCTCCCCGCACGCGCCGGATATCCAGGTAGCCCTCATGCGAGACACCGTAAGACGGGGGCAGGCCTGCCTTCAGGATTCTCAGGTCTTTCTTGCGCTTGAGCACTTCCAGCGCCTGGGCCTCGTATTCCGGGGCGATGATGATTTCATAGAATGTTTTGCTAATCTCTTCCGCAGCCTCAGGGTCAACGGCTCTGTTTACCGCGACAATGCCCCCGAAGGCCGCTACAGGGTCGCCGCTGAGCGCCCGCCGGTACGCTTCGGCCAGGTTATCATGGCTGGCGAGGCCGCAGGGATTGGTGTGTTTGATGATGGCCACAGTGGGCGCGGCAAAATCGGTAGCTACACTCCAGGCCGCATCCGCGTCCAGAATGTTATTATACGATAACTCCTTACCGTGAAGCTGTTCCGCCCAGGTGATGTCGGTATCGCGGCTGCCCCCGACGACCTGCTCGGCGTAAAAAGCGGCCATCTGGTGCGGGTTCTCCCCGTAGCGCAGCCCGTAGCGCTTCCTCAGGGCGATGGTCATTTCATCGGGGAAGCCTGCTTCGTCCTGCCTCAGGTACTGGGCGATGGCGGTATCGTACGCGGCGACGTGCTGAAATGCTTTCTGCGCCAGTTTACGCCGCTCTTCCTGCGGCAGGTCTCCTTGGCGCAGCTTGTCCAGAATTACCGGATAATCTGCCGGGTCCACCACCACGATGACGCCGGGGAAATTCTTGGCCGCCGCCCTTATCATGGTTGGCCCGCCGATATCGATGTTCTCCAG
>CAYFVI010000170.1:0-4529 GCA_964346525.1 uncultured Dehalococcoidaceae bacterium | reverse complement strand
GATTTCTGGGGGAAAGGATTTTTCTCAAAAGACCTTACTAAGGAAGGAGGAACCAAATCGTGGAAGACACAAGCAGACTTTTCAATAGAGGTTTCGTTTTCGGCCTGGCGATCCTGGCGGTCTACGCCTTGAGCGTGCCTGCTGTGATGGCGGCACACGTAAATCCACTCAGCGTCCAGAAGTATTATAATGATTTACTGGTGCCTACGAATGCCGGTCTCGTTGTTGATTTGACACGTGGAGGCCGTATCACGGTAGATCTGAAGAATACACAGCAGCAGGTGCTTGGTATGCAAACAGGAGGAGTTCTTTTTCCCGAAACACCCTTGTATGGCTATGATTTCGGGGGGGGGACAACCTATCCCGGCGCCACGATTCTCGCCCGAAAGGACCGGCGTATCGTTGTGCGGTGGAACAACATGCTTGACAATGACGCCGTGGCTTTTCCGGACAGCCACCTGCTCAGTTACCTTGTCGATCCGACCCTGCACATGGCTTTTCCGGACCATGGTGTCCCTGTGGTGACCCACCTGCACGGCGGCCATACCGAGTCGGCCAGCGACGGGCTGCCCGAGCAGTGGTACACGCAGGGTTTCGCCGAGATGGGTGATTTCTTCGTAAAAAGGGATTACCTGTATGGCAATGACCAGAATGCGGCCACCCTGTGGTACCACGACCATGCCCTGGGGATCACGCGCCTGAACGTCTATGCGGGCCTTGCGGGCTTTTACCTCTTGACGGACGCCAACGAGCAGAACCTCCAGGACAATAACGTCCTGCCCAGCGGGGACTTCGATGCCGAGATCGTGATTCAGGACCGGCAGTTCGAAATCGTCGATAACGTTGCCAGATTGACCTTGCCGGCGGAATTTGAAGCGGAAGACGACCCACTCCCAGACATCTTCAACATTCTCTGCGAAGATGATGGAAGCCCAGGCTGGAAGGAAGCTGATGAATTCCCTGAGGAAACTCCTTCTGCAGTTGCCGAGTTTTTCGGGGACATTATCGTGGTCAACGGCAGGGCCTGGCCGATGTATGAGGTAGGACAGACAAAGTATAGGTTACGATTGCTGAATGGTTCCGATTCCAGGTTCTATGTTCTGGAATTTAGGGATACAGCAACAGGCGCTGGCTCTACCTATGATTTTCTGGTAATCGGCTCAGACCAGGGCTTCCTGCCGGCAGCCATCACGCAAAGCGAGCTCCTCATCGCTCCGGGCGAGCGTTATGATGTCGTTTTTGACTTCAGCAGCCAAGGCCTCGGTGCTGATGACTCTGTTTATCTTAGGAACTTCGGTCCGGACGAGCCGTTCAAAGGAATCCCCCAAACTCCAGCAGACGAAAACAGTACCGGCCAGATTATGAGGTTCGATGTCAAAAGTACGACTACAATACCCGTGCCAACGACTCCCCCCCCAGTTGCGGGTGGTACCCTTTTGAATGTCGCCGCCCCCGATCTGACGCCTGATGCGAATGGCAGGCCGCTGGTCCTCTTCGAAGGCCGCGACAACTTCGGGCGCCTCCAGCCCCTGCTGGGTACCCTGGGCGCGGGCTCGCTTACCTGGTCCGATGCCATCACCGAGAACCCGGCGCTGAACGCCACGGAGCGCTGGGAGGTCTACAACGCCACGGAGGATGCGCACCCCATCCACATCCACCTGGTGAAATTCCAGATCGAAAATCGGGAAGACTTCGATGGCGTGGTGCTTCCCAAAGCGCAGCCCCAGCACGATTTTGACCCGGAGACAGGATTTGGTTTAGGTCAGGGCGGTCTGCTCGTCGGGCCCTCCGGGGTGCTCGGAACAGCGCCAGAACTCCTGGGAGGTGCAGAGATCCCCTATGCTCGAGAGGCCGGCTGGAAGGATACGGCGGTGATGCTTCCCGGCCAGGTCACCCGTGTCATATCTAAATTCGACAAACCTGGTCGGTACGTCTGGCACTGCCATATCCTCTCGCATGAGGACCACGAGATGATGCGGCCGTACTATATCGGCGGCATGCCGTAAAGCGCCGGACCGACTAAAACCACAATCAAACAGGATAAAAAGGGCCACCCCGTTGTGGCCCTTTTTATCGGCTGTCCTGGCTGATGCATAGAAACAATGGCGGCAAGCGTCTTTCTTTTCGGTATTTTCGGTAGCAGAACCCCGGAAATGACCTGCTCATCGGAGCTTTGGCGGCATTCAACAGCTATCTCGCAAGGGGTCAAGTGACATAATGGAACATGATACGCTTGCATCAGAAAAAGATGACCTCGACGTTCTCACGCGGCTAATTCACCTGGGGCTGATGGTTTTCGGCATTCTGGCATGGCTTTCCGGCGGGTGGGGAGAGGGATATGAACACGCCGGCACCTGGGCCTCACGGTGCACAGCCGGCTCGGGATGGACCTCGCCTCGTTTGTTGCCCTGCGGATGATCTATGGCCAAGTGGGACCCGCGATGGCCCGCTTTAACGCTTGGGTGCCTTACACAAAAGAAAAACTGATGATGGTTTGGGAAGACATCCTGACGCTATTGAGATTCCGGCTGCCCGATCAACCCAGCCATGTGGGGCTATCCGGTCTGGTGCAAACATTCGGGCTTCTTATATTCACATGGATGGCGCTGACGGGAAGCCTTATGTTTTTCTATCTGGAGCCCTGACAGGAGACCGACAGCCTGCAGCACTTCATCATGGAAATCCATGAAATCGGCGAAGGGCTAATCCCGGTCTTTCTAGCTTTGCATGTGGGAGCAGTTATTTTGCACGCGCTGGCGGGGCGTCATAAATGGCGGCAGATGCTTTTTCTCGAGCATAGATGATAGGTGACACATGTAGGTTTGAAGCTTGCTGGCAGGTTTACATCTTCCGCTAGCAATCTTCGGGTAATTTGACTCTACTTTTTTTCCTCCTTTACTGCACCGGCCTTTTCGAGCATCTGCCTGATGCTGTTTCTCACCTTCATGTTTTTTCTAAAGGTCTTCGACCATGCCATGGCCGTGTTGCCTCTTTTATCTTTGGCATGGACATCGGCGCCTTTTTCTATCAGAAGCTTTACTTCCTCCTTGCGGCCGTATTGAGCCGCCCACATCAGGGGGGTTTTTTGGTCATTATCCTGCCGGTTGACTTCGGCCCCTTGCTCTAAAAGAGACTTCACCGTTTCGGTATGGCCGGCGATCACCGCCATAAAAAGTGCCGTAAAGCCTTTTTCTGTGTCAGCAGTCTCCATCTCGGCGCCTTTTTTGAGAAGCAACCTTGCTGTTGCGGTCTGACCTCCGCGCGCCGCCCAGATGAGGGGGGTCCGGCCGGCGTTGTCTTTGGAGTTGACTTTCAGCCCCCGGTCCAGCAGCGCTTTGACCGTGCCATTGTGACCCTTTGCTGCTGCTGCGTGCAGGGCCGATGCGCCGTTTTCGTTTTCTCTGGCATCCAGATTGGCGCCTTTCTCAAGCAAAAGCTTAACTGTCTCGATTCGGCCGCCAATTGCCGCCCAGATCAGCGCGGTGCCGCCGAACTTTTTGTCCCGGCCTTCGATATCCGCGCCGTTTTTAAGCAAAAGCCTTACAACCTGCTGCTGCCCTTCATAAGCCGCTGCGATCAAGGCGGTCTGTCCTTTCTTATCAGTTGCATCTGTTTTCATCCCGGCGATCAGGAAATTCTCAACTGTCTCAGCGTTCCCCTCCCTCGCCTTTTGCACGAAAGCGTCCTCGCTGAAGGGCACCTTCATCTCATCCAATTTTTTCCGTGCCTCTTCCTGGCTAGCGGCGTCCGCCGAGGTTGCGAGAAACACAAATATTACAGCCAGAACTCTTATCACAAATAGTCGCATCTTCAGAACCTCCTAATTATCTCCCAGCAGAGCCCGACACTACAAAATAAACAATTTACGATGCTCCGAGTCATCAACCCACCACAAATAGGGGTAACATGAAGAGGAGAAAAGATATTTAAAAAATAGGCTCCTCAATTAGCTGACCTTATTGAGTCTTTTTCGGGGTTGCGCCAGCTTTTACCAGCATTTCGACAATGTTCGCTCTTCCGAATTCATTTGCCAGGGAAAGTGCTGTGCGACCGCCGTTATCATGGCCATTCACATCCGCGCCCTTTTCCAGGAGAAGCTTGACGGAGTCGGCGTGTCCCATAAGCGCCGCCATAATCAGAGCGCTCTTGCCGTCATTGTCCCTGGCATCGACGTCTGCGCCGCGGTTCAGCAGAACTTCTATAGTTTCGGTATAACCTCTGACTGCGGCCGATATCAGGGCGTTCACCCCGGCTTTGGTATCTCTGGCCTCGATGTCGGCGCCCCTGTCCAGCAGGTATGAGACCGTATCGGTTTGCCCGGCATGTGCCGCCCACATGAGGGGCGTCCGGCCGTCCTTATCCCTGGAGTCTGCGTGTGCGCCCGCCTCGAGAATGACTTCTGCCGTCTGCGTATCGCCTTTGACCGCCGCGATGTGCAGGGCGGTCATACCGTTCTTGTTCTCGCTCGCGTTGAGGTCGGCGTCCTTACCTATGAGCAGTTTTGCAATCTTGGTCTGCATTTTAAGCGC
>CAYFVI010000169.1:0-3104 GCA_964346525.1 uncultured Dehalococcoidaceae bacterium | reverse complement strand
TTCAAATCCCTCTGAATATTCTCAATTACCTTAGCCGCCTCAGCCGTCTTTATGTTCCTAGCCTTATAAACATTGCGGACTATTCTACCGTAGAGTTCGGCAACAAGTTCGGTAGTCTCCTCGTCTATGCCGGCAACTACCTTGGGTATCTTATCTATAGCATGTTCTTTATCTCCGGGATTCACCCGCTCCGGGGAATAGGCAACCTTAAAGTCTTCACCATACTTGAGCCCGGATTTTTCTTCTAAAATGGGCATGACAATCTCTTCAGTGACGCCGGGATAAACGGTCGATTCCAGGATGACCACGCATCCCTTTTTCATATTCTTTCCAATAGTTGAGGCTGCGCTTCTAACATAAGCAAGGTCTGGCTCTTTGGACTTGGTTACCGGTGTGGGAACGCAGACAATTATGAAATCCGCTTCTGCTATTTGTCCCGCTTTATCAGTAAAAATCGGGTTATGGCCTTTCTGGTTATGGCTCAACTGTGCTATTTTGCTACTCTTAATATCAAAACCGATTACCCTCAGGCTTTTAGAAAATGCCTCAACCAGAGGTAATCCGACATAGCCCAACCCGAGGACGCAGACAGTTGCCTCATCCAAGTCGGGTTTTATACCAAGAGCTCTTTTCCCCAAAATGGCGCCATTTACTTCAACAGACGACGAGACCGCTGGAGTGCTTTTCCTGTGATACTGAACCGCCATTTATACCAGCTCCTCTCTCCCTGGTACCATCTTCGATAGCCCTTATTCCAATTCTAATTGCACCAAGTTGGAACATGGTTAGATACAGGTCAAGATTCGGTTAGAACCGCGGCGTATAAGGTTATCAAGCAAGCAGCCTACCCGAAGGCAATCCCAATCTTAAAATGTCACGGCCCGTGGTCTCCATCTGGTTAAAGCCCTGAATATTCTCCGGGCTAGAGCAGCACCGATTACCACCACCACCCAGGAAGCTGTCCTCAGCCATTTGACCCTTTTCCCTGCGCCACGATATCTGGAAAGGACTTTAGTCATCTGGTGGCCATGTTTCATCATCAGACTCCGGACTACGGCGCATGTTTCCGCTCTTACCTTGTCCGGCTTAATGCTTGAAATAAAAGAGCCCTGATTTAGCAGCAAATTGAGCAACCAACGTCGCCATACGCCGGGTTTCAATGCCCTGATTGATGATACGGGCACCGGCGCCCCGAGAAGGTCCTGAGCCCATTTCAAGGAGTAATAAACTGCAGTCTCTACATTCCAGGAATGAGCGGACTTTACTATATAGTCCCAGTCTAAAACTCCTTCATACTTTTTCATTAGTTCGGTGATGTCACATAAAGACCTTAATATCTGACCACTCTGCTTTGAGAAGTTGTGGGATAAAAAGAGAAGGGTGTCCTCGGGAGAGAGCACCATAGCATTTCCTTCCGGCAACTTTAACAACTGCGCTCGATGCCAGATATCCTGTAGAGGAATAGCCACCAGACTCTGGTCTTCCAGATTCCAGTGGAGTTCGATGAAAAATGGGAATTGTGTCTGCTTGCGGTACGGAGCTTTGTGGAAAGGGTGGTCCCATGCCTGCTCTGGAACCAACTGCTGATACCCTATCTCCAAGAGCAGAGAGCTAGCCAGAGACAGTTCTTCAGGTCGCACCATAATATCAATATCCACCACGGTACGCAAGGCTGGATTACCATACAACTGTTCGGCGAGGGCGGTGCCCTTTAAATTAATGGCAGCTATTCCATGCTTGCTGAAAACGGCCAGGACTTTTTCCAATTCGCTGGAGAGGAGCACATTTCTGTATAGCGAGCTGTAATATATCTGGTTCAGCTGCTCCAAGCAAGGCTGTGGAACGAAGCTGGCAAGGCCATTAGTAACGAGGTTATTGGCTATCAGCGGGACTACACCATGGAATTTGGCCAGGTCAAGTAAATATCTCCAATCTATGCTCCCGGCCAGGATTTGAGATATCCGTTCCTTTCTTCCGGGGGGTATGTCAGCAGCGGCGCAAAGCAACAGAATCTCCCCAGCTGCCCGCTGCCCGGATGGAGATGGCTCGCCCTGTCCTAATACCTGTGTCCGGGCCCGACTAAGCCGAATGTCGCTCCTCAAATTTTCCCCTAAAAGATTCACCATGCCATTCCGTCCCGTTATCAGCCTAGTACATCCATACCACAGGAACCAGTCTAATATTGTATTAAGCTGCCCTCCATCTTGGCCCGCTTAAGGGCCTTTCGGAAAACCAGAAAAGCCAGCGGTGTGAGGACCACAGTAAAGGCCACAAGCGCCAGTATATCGAACCGGAGCTCATATATTGAATATCCCTGAAGCACCGCTAACCTCATGGCGTTAAGAGAGTAGGTCAAAGGCAGGAGGCGAGATAATGGTTCCAGCCAGTCGGGCAATACGGATACAGGATAGTAAACGCCCGCCAGGAGACTGGACGCGCCGCCAATTAACCAGGCAATCGGGTCACCTTTTTTCACAAGCAGCACTAGGGCTGCGGAAAGTATACCGATACCACTGAAGCTAGCGATAGACAAGAACATTACCAAAAGCGCAGTACCAACATTGGCTTTGCCGAGGCTAGCGCCGAATATCAAAACTCCCACTAGGAGATAAACCAGCACACGCACAGTTGTCAGAAGATAGGCCCACAGGGATGAGGAAAGGAGAATCGTGCTCAAGCGAGTCGGGCTGAGGAGCATTATCTCCAGCGTGCCCATAACCTGACCCTCCCGGATGCTCTGAGCAAAGTTAGATAAGGATAAACCCAGGAATCCGGTAAATGCAAGGCCAATGAGGACGAAGGAGAAATAGTCCCCACCATAAGCTTCGAGCTGCGGCGCCACTGCAGTACCAAATAGCTGGGCCAGGAAGTAGAAAATAGCCACGCTGAAGAAAATACCGCCAAATTGCAACAAAAAGGACAGGCGATAGCTGAGGGCCAGCGATAAATCGCGTCTTAAGAATGCCACAGCAGCAGCCATCCGGTTCTCCTCCTACAAACTGCTACCCCGCAGAGTATGCACAAAAATTTCATCGAGGGGCAGCTCTTCCAACTGACAATTGTATACCTCAGCACCACCGTAGACCATGATTTGCATGACTCGG
>CAYFVI010000168.1:0-6959 GCA_964346525.1 uncultured Dehalococcoidaceae bacterium | reverse complement strand
ACGCCACGAAGGCCGGTGAGCATTTGGATTATTTCTTCGTCAGGAAACGCGTGCAGGCTTTCAAGGTCAAGATGTCCGGTGGCAACCCGGGAGGAAATATCAACAATGTATTCCGATTTCCTGGCACTGAACCCCAGAGCACGCATTCCATCCATCCCGGCTTCTACTAGGGCATCAGGTCGAGGGAAACTATGGTAAACGGTGCCAGCTACTTCAAGGTTTGGACCATAGGTTCTTATGAGGTCTGTACGTAGCTTGCGCGCCACATGGGCGCTGATTTGCTGCCCCAGAATCGCTTGAATGAGCGCCTCATAAATAGATGCCGTATGCGGGATATGAAGACCCCGCAGCCCCTGAACCAGCGGTGCCAGCGCCCGGTCATTCATTGCCATCCGATAGAACGCTTTCATATCCCGGTCAATACCCAGTATCCAGCCTGTTCGCTCACGTGCCCTGTCTATTACATCAGCGTCAAGTGTTGAGCCGATTAGTTCTGCTTCCAGCAAATGCGAATCCACTGTACCTGAATCTCGAACATTGGCCAGGCAAAGACTTTCCCCAAGGTCCAGCAAGCGTTGGTAGACCCCATCCTCAAAGATGTCCCCACCATAGCGACCCCGAAAGAAGGTGCCATAGGCAGCAGTGAGAGCGAAGGAATAGGGTGTCCTGGGCTGCAAAGAGATAGTGACTCTTTCCATATCAATCTGCGTGGGGAAGTCAGCGTGTGCCGAGGTGCTGGGCTTCCAGTTCGAGAAGCGCCTGTTTCCGGTGCAGCCCACCGCCATAGCCCACCAGTCCGCCGTTAGCCCCGATAGCGCGATGGCAGGGCACGATAATCGCCACCGGATTGGTACCGATGGCCTGTCCGACAGCACGACTGGCCTCGGGGCGACCCAGGGCCGCGGCTATCTGGCCGTATGACCTGGTCTCGCCATAAGGTATGCCCAGAAGAAGTCCCCAGACCCGACGCTGGAACTCGGTGCCACGAAGGTCAATGAGGACACTGAACTGATGCAAATGGCCGGCGAAGAAGGCGTTGAGCTCAGTTATTATTTCATCGTTGCGACCTCTGGCGTCCTTTACTTCGATGCCCTTCTTGCGCCATTGTGCCGCCATTGATGTCATATGTGATTCGGTTTTGACGCAAACAACGCCGTTGGTAGAGCTGCCGATGATATATTTACCCAGCGGACTTTTGTATTGGCTCAGGAAAAAGGTTTCCACAGCGTTTCCCATATACCCAAAGGCGACTGAAATATGAGCTTTCCCAGTATACCATAAACGTTTTATTTTAGTCTTTGCAGCAGGTCCTTGCGGCTCGTTATAGACGACACTGTCTCCAGAAATTCCTTCAGCGAGCTGCTCTGTTTCCTCAGCCTACTCAACTCCTCCCCGATGGGACTTATGGAGGTCGGCCGGTCGGCATAGGTTCCGTAAAAGGCAAAGTAAGCCTGGTTCAGCTTCCTGAGATGGTATCCCTTTGACGCGAGATATCCTCGCTTTTCCTCCATGAATACCTCGGCCTGCTCGATTTCACCCCGCGCCAGATAGTCATCCACCGCCCTTCTTATCTCGCGCATCTCACGGTCGAAATCAAATTCTGACTCTTTACTCGGCTCACCTTCCGTGCTTTTCAGTTCGGGATAGTAACTCTCTGCCACCAATTCACCTATCTCCTTGCCTATCATGCTGGCCACGGTTTCGTTCAGGGTGGCGATTTCATAGTCGCGTTTTAGGCCCAGCACATCCAGCGCGTAACGAAACCCCATGGGCTTGAAGAACAGGTACTGATGCAGCCACTCCTCCGCTGCCGCGTCAACGGTAAACCGCAGGCTGGCCTCATTGGTAACAAATGCCGGGTAGGTCCCGCCAAATCCGCCGAGCCCCACCACAATCGAAGATACGCCAAGATTATCAACCTCTTCCTCAATTCGCTCCATATCTTCCACCGCTACTTCCTGTCGGAGTACGATTTCCCGCATGCTTTCTATTCTTTCTCGAGGAGAGATTACCAGCAGATGTGGCGGCCTCTCCAGTTTGAAATTCAAGGGCGGGAAAATCATTTTCAGTCTTACGTATTTATCAATCGGATGATAGATGCCCTGTTGAGAAAGAATTTCTCTTATCTGCCCGGCAATGCCCTTTTCCGCTGCCCCCACCAGATAATCCCTTTTCTGCTGCCATTCGCTCAATTCCGCTTCAAGAGCGGCCAGGTCGCCCGTCTTTCTGCCCGTTTTTATCGCCTCTATCTCAGAGGTCAGCGTTTTAATCCGTTCCACCGCGTCAAAGTAATCCCTCACCTCCTCCATTTCATCGCCAGCTGCCCTGTCCCGGCCACCAATCACCCCTCTGATACCCTCGGCAAAGGTACTGGCCTCCCACTGCACGATACGAAAACGATAGGGCTTGATAATCTGGCTTAACCGCTTATTGAAATCCTTCGTGGCAGCACATCCGGCACCGAGCAAACAAAACGAGATTAAAACTGCCATTACTGAAAGCCCTATCTTCAACTCAGATTTGCCTTTGCTTTGACCGTACTAGTGAGGAAATCAAATTGACCGGTTTCGCTCATATAATAAGTTATGTAAACTTTATCGCGATAGATGACCAGTCGCTGATTTTTCAATATATTTAAGTTATTTCAGCCCATTCTCACGGCGATTTTAGCCAGTTCCCAGGAATACTCGTAGAGGTGCAGGCCCTTGCTCATGGCGATTATCTCCCCGTCATCAACCCCTATCTCGCTGGCCATATATTCCTTGAGCAGCTGGATGGCCGCCAGATTTGAGGGGAAGCCTGCCCAGAGGTCCCAGGAACGAAAGTAGACCACAAAGTTGAGCTTACCTTGCCTGACGCGGGTGTCTATGGCCCGCAGGCATGGAGGGTCGGAAAGAAAGATGGAACGGTCGTCACCCACCGCCATGAATGCCTGATTGGTGTTATGGCCATCTTCCTGGTACATCCTGATAACCTCGTCGATCTGCGTTTCCAGATACTGGCCGTAAGTATACTGCTCTCCTTCCCTGCGGTGTGCCGTCATCAGATATGGCAGGTATTCTTCGATGTAATCCATGGTGCTCGGTGGCGGTACCCCCTGAGGTACATCCGGTATCAACGGCCTGGTTCCGGGATATTGAACCTTGATGACGACAAAGTCAAGTTCCTTCCGCCTTTGGCCGGCATAGCTGCCACGGTCGATTTTATACTCGTATCCATCGGTCAGCGTTTTACAGACACACTGAAACCAAGCTTCGGAGAGGTCACGTGCTTCCACAAAAGCGATATTCATGCCGCAGGTCCTTTCTACTATTTATGTTCGTCTATCTCTTCCTGAAGATGGCGAAGAACCTGTCCTCGTATTCGGAAAAGAGGTTCCAGCGGTCGAGCTCCTTCTTCAGCTCATCCGGGTCGAACTCCCCCTTCATCACCCGGCGGAACATCTCCTCGATTCTCAGCCGGGCGTCCGCGGGTACACCGCTGGCATCCATATCCAGCAGCCCCCTCGCCCCCATCTGCGCCACATGGTGCGGTAATGAACCCCTGGCCACATCATAGATGAATTTGAGCAACGACACGTCCCAGAGCTCATCCTCGCCTTTTATTATCGCCGCCAGCGGGTCGCCTCGTTTATCTATCTCGGCGTTCAGCCGGTCAACCACGGCCCGCCAATGCTCCGAGACAATGTTCGGCCCCTTCGGCTCATTACGGTAAGTATAAAAGAGGCCGGGGGCGTCAGAGCCATAGGTCCTGACGAGCCCATCAAGATACCGGCGAGCTTCATGGCTGAACCCTTCCAGGTGGGAAAGGTAAAACGGGGTGACAATCCTCGGCCTTTCCGCAATGACCCTTCCTTCCCTCACCACCGTCTCGTTGACCTCCCTAGTAATCTCCGAGTACGCTGGCTCGGTAAGCAGGTAGTAATAGATATTGGTCGTGCCGAAGGTAGCCAGCTTCTGCTTCGGTGGCCGTATCACCTCGGTGCGCCAGACAGCATATTCAATCCGGTCATCGTTAGCAGTCATCTGATTCCCCTACGGTATCGCTGACAGTTCCTGTTTATATTCATCAAGCAGCCGGGTATACTGCGCGTCCAACTGTGCCAGCATACGACGCCATTCCTCTTGGAACTGGGGCTGGCTCTCTACGTCGATTCTAACATTGGCCATCGGGCCCAGTTGCTGCTTCACTGCCTGCTGTATCCTGGCCCCGACATCAGCTTTCAGTGACTCGTAGGCCTGATTGCGCTGCTGCTCGCCCTGCTCTGCATAATGTTCAAAAACACGTCTTATCTTGCTGAAAACGTTCTCTACGCTCACTTTGTCGTTTTTCAGCAGCTTCATCCCTTCCATCACCCGCTTGTTTTTCTTGCCCAAGAAATCATTCCGGGGCAGTTCAATATTTCTTATCAGCACTTCCTGCGCCCCTTCGATAACGTAGTTCTTCGCCTTATCTTCAAATTTGCCCAGCTCAGCGAGCATATTAAGGTTCTGCTTCAAATACCGTGCCGCCAGCTTTTCCCCCGCCGGAACGTATTTCCATCTCAAGCGCTCCTCTTCCGTTACTTCCCCCAGCTTCTCCACCTTCTCCAAGGCTATTTCCAGGGCACTCTTTATTTCCTCTCCCATATCTTATTTCCCCGATCTTTATATCATTTTCGCCTTGTCAGCGTTCTCCTTATTAAGTATTATACTAAATGCCCGATAAAGCTTAAAGCATAATTATGTAAATGAATCGGTCATCAGATTCGGAAAAATCAAAATGGATCCAGCTTCCTCCGCCGGACCGGAAAGGCGGGATGACACTGGAAGCTAGCATCGACAGAAGGCAATCGATAAGAGATTTCACCCCGCAACCGCTTTCGCCAGTGCAGCTATCCCAAATGCTCTGGGCAGCGCAGGGCACCAGCGGGGCTTCCCGGAGTCGGACTGTGCCCAGCGCCGGGGCAACATACCCGCTGGAGATATTTGTCGTCTGTGGCAACAACGGCGTGGAACGGCTCGACGGTGGCATATACCGCTACGACACAGATAACCACGCATTGATATTGCATTACCCGGGAGACGCCAGACTGGAACTGGCAAACGCCGCCCTGAGACAGGAATTCATCTATGAGGCCCCGCTCGATATCGTTATCTGCGCCGTCTATGAGAGGACGATGAGGAGATACGGTAACAGAGGGGAAAGGTACGTAAATTTTGAGGTCGGGCATGCCGGGCAGAACATTTACCTTCAGGCAACTGCCCTAGGCCTGGGCACGGTGGCCATCGGCGCTTTTCAAGATGAGGCAGTGAGAGAAGCGCTCCGACTGGACAAGCAGTACCGACCGCTCTATATCATGCCGGTGGGGAAACCGGCCCGGTAAATGTCGTATAATAGCCTGAGAAAAACTGTGCCTGTTTATTATAAAAAGAGAAAGGAGGAAACTTAATATGCATCAGAACTGGAAGTTTCATCACATCTCAGTGGTGGTCAGGGACATGGAGAAGGCAATGAAGTTTTATGAGGCTCTGGGAATCGGGCCCTTCCCTCCCCTGCTGGGGCCGCAGGGAAAAGTACCGCTCGTGGATAAAACGCTGCATGGCAAATCGGCCGACTGGGAACTAGACCTGCGACACGCCGAAGGCGGCGTGGGCGACCTGACCTTCGAGCTGATTCAGCCGCTGGAAGGCGACACGCCGGTCAAGGAGTTTCTGGAGAAACATGGAGAGGGCATCCAGCACATCGGCTTCTTCGTCGACGATATCGATGCCGAAACGACCAGACTGGCCAAGAAGGGGTTCAAAATCACGCAGAGCGCGGAAACCCCGACGGTGAAATGGGCTTACTACGGCACCGATGCCGTGGGCGGCTTCTCCATCGAGCTCATGCAGAAGAAGTGAGGCGGCCGCTTATTATATCTTCCCGGCAACCAGCTCGCCCATTTCCCTGGTGCCGACCTTCTTTTTCCCCTCATCCATGATGTCGTAGGTGCGGTAACCACGATTCAGCACATCGATTACGGCCTTTTCCACCGCCTGCGCCTCCCTGTCCAATCCGCAGGAGTAGCGGAGCATCATGGCCATGCTGAGTATGGTGGCGATGGGGTTGGCCAAGTTCTGCCCAGCACGACGGGGGGCACTGCCATGAATCGGCTCATAAAGGCCGAGCGTTTTGACGCCCTCCTGAGGTATACCGGCCAGGCTGGCAGAGGGCAGCATCCCCATCGAGCCCGCCAGCATCGAGGCCTCATCGGTCAGGATATCGCCGAAGGTGTTCTCGGAGACCACGACGTCGAAATGCTTCGGGTTCTGTATCAGACGCATTGAGGCAGCATCAACCAGCATGTGTTCCAGCTCTACATCGGGGTAGCTTGCCGACAGGTCCGTCGCCACCTGCCGCCACAGCCGCGAACATTCTAGTACGTTAGCCTTGTCAACGGAGATAAGCTTTTTCTTTCTTCCCCGCGCCAGCTCGAAGCCAACCCTAACAATGCGCTCAATCTCCTGTTCCGAATAAATCATGGTATCCACCGCCTGCCAGCCTTTTGATGTCTGCCAGCGCTTTTTCGGCTTGCCGAAGTAGAGCCCGCCGGTAAGCTCCCGGACAAAGATGAAATCAACTCCCTCAACCACCTCGGGCTTCAAATTGGAGGCATTGACCAGCATGGGCAGGGCCTTGACCGGACGCAGATTGGCAAATAGCCCCAGCTTCTTGCGCAGTGCCAGCATCCCGTCTTCGGGACGAACTTTCGTTCCAGGGACATCAAACCTGGGGTCGCCGACCGCGCCCATCAACACAGCGTCGCTTTTCCGGCTCATTTTCAACACATCCGGCGGCAGGGGCACGCCGGTGGCATCGATTGCTGCCCCGCCGATATGTCCGTGATATAAATCAAACGTATGCCCGTATTTCTTGCCTACGGTCTGAAGCACATCCACCGCGGCCTCGGTTATCTCCGGGCCAACGCCATCGCCGGG
>CAYFVI010000167.1:0-5690 GCA_964346525.1 uncultured Dehalococcoidaceae bacterium | reverse complement strand
AAGTTGGCGCCGCGCCCTACCCGCCCTCGCAACTGGTAAAGCTGCGTCAGGCCGAACCTGCCTGCCTGGTTGACTATCAGCGTGTTGACATTGGGCATGTCCAGCCCCGACTCAATGATGGTGGTGCAGACGAGCACATCGCTCTTCCCCTGCGTAAAGTCGGCCATCACCGTTTCCAGTTCGCCCTCCGGCATCTACCCGTGGGCAATGGCGACCCTCGCCTCCGGCACCAGCAACTCCCGTTTCTGCGCCACCAGTCCGATGCTCTGCACCCGGTTATGCACGAAGAAGACCTGGCCGTTTCTCTCCAGCTCGCGGAGGACGGCTTCGCGGATGAGCCGCTCATTGTACTCGGCGACGTAGGTCTTGATGGGCAGGCGCTCGTCGGGGTGCGTCTCCATGGTGCTCATATCCCGCACCCCCACCAGCGACATGTGCAGGGTGCGGGGGATGGGGGTGGCGCTGAGCGTGAGCACATCCACCTCCCGGCGCATTTTCTTGAGGTATTCCTTGTGGTTGACACCGAACCTCTGCTCCTCGTCAATGATGAGCAGGCCGAGGTCGCGGAAACGGATGTCCTTCTGCAACAGACGATGGGTGCCGATGCATATGTCAACCTGGCCCGTGGTCAGCCCCTCGACTATCTCATCCTGCTCCCGCGGCGATTTGAAGCGGCTCAGCGCTTCTATCCTCACCGGAAAGGCGTCAAGTCGCTCCCGGAAGGTGGCATAGTGCTGCTGTGCCAGCACCGTGGTCGGCACCAGCACCGCCACCTGCTTGTTGTCCATCACCGCCTTGAAGGCGGCGCGGATGGTGACCTCTGTCTTGCCGTAGCCGACATCGCCGCAGACAAGGCGGTCCATCGGCCTGGACTTCTGCATGTCCTCCTTCACGTCATGCTGCGCCTCCATCTGGTCGGGCGTCTCGACATAGGGAAATGCCCCCTCTAACTCCTGCTGCCACAGCGTGTCCCGGGAAAAGGCGAAGCCGGGCACCACCTCTCTGGTAGCGTACAGGGCTAGAAGTTCCTGGGCGAGGTCTTCGGCAGCCTCCTTCGCCCGCTGCTTGGTGCGGCTCCACTCCTGTGTGCCCAGCCGACTCAGCACCGGCGGACGGTCGCCGGCGCCAACGTAGCGGCTGACGCGGTCTATCTGGTCGGTCGGGACATAGAGGCGGTCTCCCGCCGCATAGCGCAGGACCAGATACTCTCTTTCATTGCCGTCTCGGCGCAGCGTCCTGACCTCGGTGAACTTGGCGATGCCGTGCTCCACGTGCACCACGTAGTCGCCCGGCGCAATATCGACGAACAGTTTCTGCCGCGGCACAGGGTGTTTCTTCACCTGCCGCCGCTGCTTGACGAAGCCGAAAATCTCGGCATCGGTAAACAGGTAGGTCTCCCGGTTCATGGTCCAGCCCTCGGCAAGCGAGCCCTGTATCAGCGTCAATGAGCTGGGCGATGGCGCCTCTTTGACATCAACCACCGGCGCGGCGATGATATCCTCGTCCATCAATAACTCGGAAAGACGGTCGGCCTGGTGGCTGACGATGATAACCCTCCGTTTTTGCGCTATCAGCTGCTTTATCCTCCGGCAGAATGACGGCAGCTGGCCGGCATAATTCGGGGCTGGGGCAAAGTCCAGGCGCAATGCTTCGTCATCACCGAAGGCGGAGAGGGCAAGGCCTTCCCGTCTTTCTAATTTCCCTTCCATCTCCTCCCAGGTAAAATAGGGTCGAGGGAAATTGCCCGGCAATTCTCCCCTTTCCAGTTTCTCCGCCCACATCTGCTCGGCTTCAGCATGCAGTTCTGCCATCTCCTGCTCAATGCTCGATGGTTCATCGAGCAGCAGAACCGCATCCTCCGGCAGATAATCGATAAGGCTGTCACGGTGAAACAATGAAGCATAGAACTGCCTGTTCTGCGGCATCTGCCCCTCAAGCAGCGCAGCCGTTTCCCCTTCGTATTGCTGGCTCATCTCGGCGTTGAGGTTCGTTAGATTCAAGCCGCGGAGAACTTGCTCTAGCTCCCCTCTTTCGCGCTGCAATAGCGCCACCAGTTCCGCGGCCGGCGCCACTGTTATCGACGCTATCTCCTCCAGAGAACGCTGGCTTTCCGGGTCGAAAAGCCGGATGCTCTCCACGGTGTTGCCGAAGAATTCCAGTCTGGCGGGCAGTCCGCTGGTGGGAGGATAGACATCGATGATGCCGCCGCGGTGGCTCATCGTGCCGGGAATCTCCACCACTCCCTCCATCTGATAGCCACTGTCCGCCCAGCGGCGCAGAAGCTGGTACGGCTCGATGTCCGTTCCCACCTTTATCGTGCTGCAGGCAGCAGCAAAGTCATGATAGGATGGGGTCTTCATCATCAGTGCCGGGGCCGAGGCCACAATGAACGGCGGCTCGGTTCGACTTTCGTCCATTTTACAGCTGGCCAGCATTGATAGCACCCGAACCCGTTCCAGTTCAGTAGTGGTGTCCGACGTGACACGCTCGTATGGCAAAGCGTCCGGCTCGGGAAAGACTCTTACCGTGTTACCGGTCCATGCCGAAAGCTGCTCGGATAGTTCTTTAGCGTGCTCCGGTCGAGCTGTCAGCACGAGAACGGGACGCTGCCAGTGCCGGTACAGCGCCGCGATAAGGTAGGGCTTGGCCGCATCTAGCAAAACAAGCCCTTTGCTCTGAACCTGATGTGGCCCGGTGGTTATTAACTGGCTGTACACCGGCATACTTTCAATCAAGCCCAGCAATCGGGTCAAGTCAAGTGCCATCTAACTACCTCAAACACCTTTAGGGCTCGTCGGAAACGACGAGCCCTCACGTTAATTCTAGCACTGCTGATGAAGCTTCTCAAATACGCTTTCCGCCCTTTTCTGAATCACGATGTGACCTCTTAATAACATTGTAATCTCGCTTACCTTGCCCAGCGTTCTTCAGATTGCTATAATGTAACAAATCGTCTCAACTGATGTGAAATGGGCAAGAATAACGGAACGAATTCCAAACCGGTGGCGCAAGGCTGTCAGCGCATGGTGGTCAAGCTCGGCACCAGCCTGCTCACCGGCGGCAGCGGCCGTCTGGACCATGACGTGATGTCCCGCCTGGTCGCCCAGGTGGCACAACTACACCAGCAGGGAGTGGAAATACTGGTTGTCTCCTCGGGGGCCATGGCCGCCGGCCGGCAACGCCTTGGCCTAGCCGGAAAGATAAAGGGCATCCCTTTCAAGCAGGTGCTCTGCTCCGTAGGCCAGAGCCACCTCATGCATATCTACGAGGAACTTTTCGGCCAGTATGATATCCCCGTAGCCCAGGCGTTGCTCACCAAGGCTGACCTCTCCGACCGCTCCGGATATCTCAATGCCCGCAACACGCTGCTAGCCCTGCTCCAGCTCCGTGTGCTTTGCATCGTCAACGAAAACGACGTGGTGTCAGTCGACGAGCTGGACGAGGTCAAGTTCGGGGATAATGATAATCTCTCGGCCATGGTGGCCAACCTGATAGATGCCGACCTTTTGCTGCTGTTAACGGACACCGCCGGCCTGCACACCGCCGACCCGCGACGCGACCCTAGTGCCCGGTTGATTCCCGAGGTGAAGCGCATCGATGCCGAGATAGAACGCCTGGCCGACAAGGCTGGGACGCTGGGCATCGGTGGGATGGTCACCAAAATAGAGGCCGCCAAGCTGGCCACCGCCTCCGGCGTAACCGTGATTATCGCCAACGGCCGGGAACCGGATATCATCCTGCGGTTGGCCCACGGGGAAAGAGCTGGCACTCGCTTTCTGCCGACCACGGCCAGGCTTGAGAGCCGGAAGCGCTGGATGCTGAGCGGCCTGTGCACCAGCGGGCAACTGGTGGTGGATGCCGGGGCGGCAACTGCGCTGAAGAAGCAAAATCGCAGTCTGCTCGCGGCCGGGATAAAAGAGGCCAGAGGCAACTTCGACCGCGGTGACCTAGTCGAAATCTATGACACCGAGGGTCTACACCTCGGCTGCGGTCTGGTGAATTATAGTTCCGGGGAGATTAATCATATTAAAGGGGCGCATTCCGGGAAAATTGCCACGCTGCTCGGTATTGACTTCGGGCCAGAGGTGGTGCACCGGGATAATCTAGCTGTCCTTCAGGAGGTAGTAAAGTGAGTATTGGCAAGATCTATCGAGTCAGCGACAACGAATTCATCACCGAAGTCAATTACAAGTTTCAAGAGGAAACCGAGTCCGGCTGGTGGGGAGAGCTCACCCTCACCGATTACAAACGCATCAGCGACAACGATATTTACCTCATTGAACTGGACGATATGCGCACGGGCCGGTGCCGCCTCAGGAAGCGGGTGAACCGGGCGGTGAGCGGCATTCCGCCGCGCTACGTGTATCAATTTACCGGCATGAGTCCACTACAGCCGCCGGAATGATTTCTTAAATGTTCTGGGGGAGGAGGTGGGTAATGAAGACCAACGTTCTTTACTTCTGCAGAAAAAGCCTTCTCTGGTCATTTCCCCCTTTTTAAAGGGGGATTAAGGGGGATTTCCGAGCTCAAATCCCTCTCACTCTCCCTTTACCAAAGGGAGAAGAAACGAAAGGGGAGAGAGAAACAGGGGGTGGATTTCCAAATATGAATTCAGCCATTGCCGAACTGGAAAACAAGGGAAAAGCTGCCAGGGAAGCCTCAAAACGTCTGGCCTACCTCTCCACGGACATCAAAAACAGGGCGTTAAATAATATCAGCCGCGACGTGCTGGCCAGAAAAGACGAGATACTGACGGCCAATAGAGAGGACTATAAAGAAGCAGAGGCGTCCGGTATGAGCGCGCATATGCTCGACCGCCTGATGCTGAACGAGAACCGCCTTGAGTCAACCGCCAGCGATGTGCTCCACGTGGCGGCACTGCCCGACCCCATCGGCGAGGTTTTCGACATGCGCACCCAGCCCAACGGGCTGCTCATCGGCAAGAAAAGGGTGCCGCTGGGCGTCATCGGCGCCATTTACGAGAGCCGCCCCAACGTGACCATTGATATCTCCTCTCTCTGCCTGAAGTCCGGCAACGCGGTGCTCCTCAGAGGAGGCAAGGAGGCCATACGCTCCAACCGCGCCCTGGCCAGTGTGGTGCAGGACGCCTCGTTGAATGCCGGCATGCCCGATGGTACCGTCCAGTTCGTAGCCAACACAGACCGCGCCCTCGTCGACCATATGCTGACGATGAGCGATGTCATCGATTTGATTATACCTCGCGGCGGCGCCGGACTGATACGCTCCGTGGCGGAGAAGGCCTGCATGCCAGCGGTTACCGGCGGGATAGGCGTCTGCCACACCTACGTTGATAAAAGCGCTGACGTGGACAAGGCGGTGGCCATCGTCTATAACGCCAAGGTGCAGCGGCCAACGGTCTGCAATGCGCTGGACACGCTGCTGGTGCACGCGGATATTGCCAAACGTTACCTCCCCTTGATTGCCGCCGAGTGGGCCAAAGCCAGTGTGGAAATACACAGCGACGAACGTGCCCTGGCCATCCTGAAAAAGCAATCCGGACTGAAGCTTATCCCGGCGGCGGAGGAGGACTGGGGCAAAGAGTTTTTATCTCTGGTGGCCGCCATCAGGGTGGTTGACTCCCTCGATGAGGCGCTGGAACACATTGCCAAATACGGTTCCGGCCACTCTGAGGCCATTGTAACCGAGGACTATCCTTCCGCCATGCGTTT
>CAYFVI010000166.1:0-4119 GCA_964346525.1 uncultured Dehalococcoidaceae bacterium | reverse complement strand
AAGGGGATTACCTTCGACTCCGGCGGCATCTCCATAAAGCCTTCCGAGAAGCTTGAGGAAATGAAGGGGGATATGGCAGGAGGCGCTGCGGTCATGGCTGCCATCACGGCTATCGCCCGACTCAAACCCGGGGTAAACGTGATGGCGGTAATTCCGGCAACGGAAAACCTGCCCGATGGCAATGCCCTCAAACCGGGCGATGTCCTCAACATCATGAACGGCAAGACCATTGAAATAATCTCCACCGATGCCGAAGGAAGGCTGATACTGGCCGACGCTTTAAGTTATGCCAAAAAGCACGGCGCCAGGAAAATGGTTGACGCGGCCACGTTGACCGGCGCCTGCCGCATCGCGCTGGGTGACATCTGCACCGGCGCCTTCGGCAACAACCAGGAGTTAGTGGACAGTATAATTGCCGCCGGCAAGGAAGCCGGCGAGCTCATCTGGCAGATGCCGATGTTTGACGAGTACAAAGAACAGAACAAGAGCGATGTGGCTGATATCAAGAACGTTGGCGGCAGGCTGGCGGGAGCCATCACCGCGGCCAAATTCCTAGCTGAGTTCGCCGATGATATCCCCTGGGTGCACCTGGATATCGCCGGCACCAGCCTGACGGATAAGGAGCGCGGTTACCAGATAAAGGGCGCCACCGGCGTGCCGGTGCGGACGCTGGTCAACCTGGTCTTATCTTTAGCCAGGAAATCATCAAAATAGAGCCAAGAAGGAGGTTTAAAATGAAGGTAAAGTGGTTGGGACATGCCTCGTTTCTGCTCACCTCAGACGGTGGTTTGAAAATAATCACCGACCCTTATGAACCAAATGATAAACTCCGTTATGGAGAGATAAACGAGTCCGCCAATATCGTTACCGTAAGCCATGACCACTTTGACCACGGCAACGTCTCAACTGTAAAGGGCAGTCCTCAGGTGGTCAAAGACAATGCCGAAATAAAAGGTATCAAATTCAAGGGCATTCCCACCGCTCATGATGCCAGCGGTGGAAAGGAGCGGGGTCAAAACACCGTATTCTGCTTTGAGATCGATGGGGTGAAGGCCTGTCACCTCGGCGACCTCGGTCACGGGCTGACCGCCGAGCAGGTGACGCAGATAGGCGCCGTGGATGTGCTCTTCCTGCCGGTGGGCGGCTTTTATACCATCGATGCCGCCGTCGCCAGCAGGGTTGCGGACCAACTGAATCCTACAGTGATTATCCCGATGCATTTCAAAACCAACAAGTGCGACCTCCCCATAGCCGGCGTGGAGGAATTCCTGCGCGGCAAAAAAGATATCAGCCGTCCCGAGGCCAGCGAAGTTGAGTTCAAGGCCGGAGAGATGCCGTCGACCACTCAAATCATCGTGCTGAAGCCAGCACAATAAATCAACTTACACCTCTAGAAGTTTGTTGAAGGTCGTGGTAAAATAAATGATGGTGGTGAGGTTGTCGGGACAGTTTTACTACGTTGGAAATAAGCAGTATTGTCCTTGCCGGTGGTAAGAGTTCGCGTCTGGGGCACGATAAAGTTTTCAAATCTGTTGGCGACCGCAATTTACTGGACCTGGTAGTAAACTGTGTCGCCCTGCTTTCTCAGGAGACGATACTCGTGACGGCCAGCAATAACACTCTTTTCCAAACCGGTAAATATCCTGAATTAAAGTTGGTTACTGACATTTATCCAGATAAAGGGCCATTGGGTGGTGTTTACACGGGTTTGCTGAACTCCACCTCGCTTTATAATCTTGTTGTTGCTTCGGATATGCCTTTCTTGAATCCGGAATTGTTACGCTATATGATAGAAGTTTCATCTGATTTCGACCTCGTGGTAACCAGAGTCGGTGATTTGACGGAGCCTTTGCATGCCGTTTATGCCAAGAGCTGCCTGGAACCGATTGAACGTATGCTCAATCATAATGAACTATCGTTACACCGGCTTTTCCCTGTAGTCCGGACTAGATATGTAGAAGCCGATGAAATCGAGCGGTTTGACCCCGACCACCTGAGCTTTTTCAATGTCAACACTCAGGGCGACCTCCAGAAGGCAGAAGAAATCGCCCGAGGAATGGAGCGATGATAAGTGTCGAAGAAGCACTTGAGAAAGTGCTGAGCTATGTAGATGTACTTGAAGCCGAAGAAGTTCCCATCCTAGAATCACAGGGACAGGTGCTGGCGGAAGATATCATCTCTCATATAAACATACCGCCGCTGGACAACGCGGCCATGGACGGCTATGCCGTTAAGGCCGATGATACCCGTGGCGCCAGCGCCCGGACGCCGCGTTCTCTGCGCGTCATCGATACCGTCAGCGCCGGTTCCATTTCCCAAAAAAAGGTTATGCCGGGCACGGCCATTCGCATTATGACCGGGGCGCCGGTGCCTGGAAGCGCCGATAGCGTGGTGCGCTTTGAAGATACCGATGAGGCCCAGCGCCGGGGCCCGGATACCGATGAGATAGGAATATTATGTGAAGTCAAGCCCGGCCTGAATATCCGGAAGGCCGGAGAGGATATCGTTAGAGGCGCTGTTGTGCTCAAGAAAGGCACCGTGCTTAGACCCGCTGAGATCGGTGTCCTGGCTTCCCTGGGCATGAGCAAGGCGAAGGTCATCCGCCGCCCGGTGGTGGCGGTACTGGCCACCGGCAACGAGCTCGTCGAAATCGAACGGCCGCTGCCCGCCGGAAAGATATACAACAGCAACACCTACAGTGTGGCCTCTCTGGTCAGGCGCTATGGCGGCATACCCAAGATATTGGGTATAGCTCTCGACAATGAGGAATCGCTGGTGGCCAAGCTCCGCCAGGGTCTTGACTCCGACATGCTGATTACCAGCGGCGGCGTATCCGCCGGCGATTATGATATGGTTAAAGATGTCCTGGCCAGCGAAGGTGAAATCACCTTCTGGACCGTGCGCATGAAGCCGGGCAAACCACTGGCCTTCGGCGCACTCAAGGGGATAGATAAAAAAGGAAAAGCAAAAAGAATACCCCACCTCGGGCTCCCCGGCAACCCGGTCAGCTCCATGGTCACCTTTGAGCTGTTTGCCCGTCCGGCAATGCTGAAGATGATGGGGAAAAAGAACCTGGCCAAACCGGCTATCGAAGCCGTGCTGGAAGAGCCGGTGGTGAATACTGACGGCCGCCGCTGCTATATCAGGGCAATCGTCACCAAGCGTGATGGTCAGTACTACGCTCGCGTCACCGGCCCGCAGGGTTCGGGAATTCTCACCTCGATGAGCCTGGCCAATGGGCTGGTCATCATCCCTGAAGATACCCCGGGGGCTAAAGCCGGTGAGATAGTCAAGGTTATGATGCTGGGCTGGGATGAGGAAGACAATATTTAATCGGTTAACTTGACATGCCTCCTATTGTCTCTATTACAGGAAGATCAGATTCGGGCAAGACAACTCTGCTTGAAACCCTGATAAAGGTGCTCGGGCAGCGTGGCTATCGCATAGCCGTTATCAAACACGCGGCCGATGACCTGGAACTTGATACGCCGGAGAAGGATAGCTGGCGCTTGAGCCAGGCAGGCGGTGAGGTAGCGGCCATTAGCTCAAGAGACAGGCTGGTCATCTTCCGGAACCTGGAAAATGACCTTGGCCCGCAGGAGCTGGCCCAGTACACCGGGGCGGATTGTGACCTCATCCTTACTGAAGGATTCAAAGCTTATCCCTACCCCAAAATTGAAGTCATCCGCAGTGAGCAGGGGTCTGACCCGGTCAGCCCACCGGAGCAACTCTTGGCAATCGTCACCGATAGTCCCCTGGATATCAAGGTGCCACAGTTCGCCAGAGAGGAAGCGGCGGCAGTTGCCGATTTAATCGAGCAGAGATACCTGACCGGCGCGGAAGATAGTGTCGAACTGTATGTAAATAACAAATGCGTGGCCCTGGATAAGGCCGGTAGAAATCTGCTGCTCAGAACGCTGGTGGCGGCAGTCTCAGGATTGAAAGAAAACGCCCAATTGAAAAGAATGGGTCTCTTTATGAGGAGGCAGCCTTGATATTAGAGGCCGATGATTTTAACTTTAAGCCACCGGCTGTGGTCTCAAGGGCGCGCCGGATTTTAATCAAGCCGACTGCCTCACATGTGGAAACATACCCGGTTTCAACGAGCAAAAGCATGCT
>CAYFVI010000165.1:0-2072 GCA_964346525.1 uncultured Dehalococcoidaceae bacterium | reverse complement strand
AGGAAAGGTATTCGGCTGGCTCTGCACTTACGTCCCTGAGGAGGTTATACATGCTGCCGGAATTCTTCCGGTCAGAATTACCGGCTACTCTCAGGAGATGGAACTGGAAGACGGCAATGCCTATCTCTATATCAATAACTGCTCCTTTTCACGAAGCTGTCTCCAGATGGGCCTCAGGGGAGAATACGAGTTCCTCGATGGCATGGTCGCCGGCTCCACCTGCGACGGTTCCCGCCGTCTTTTCGACCTGTGGCAGTATTACATCAAGACGCCGTTCCACCATATCCTGACGGTGCCGCGCAAGTATACCGAAAGTGCTCACGCGCTCTATTACCAGCAGGTGGTTCAGTTCAAGGAACATCTGGAGGAGTTTCTGGGCCAGCAGATAACCGATGAGCAGCTTATCCATTCCATCAACGTATTAAACCGGTCGAGAGCGCTCCTGAAACAGCTCTACGAATTGCGGAGAGCCGATGAGATTCCGATTTCCGGTGCCGAGACCCAGGAAGTACTGAACGCCAGCTTCCGTATGCCCAAAGAGCAGTTCAACCAATGGCTGGAAGAGTTGCTTGAAGAACTGAGTAAAGCGAACATCAGGCACAAAGGCCGGGCAAGATTAATGGTGGCGGGAAGCGTGATGAACAATCCCGAATTCGTCAAGTCGATTGAGGCGCAAAGGGGCCTGGTGGTGACCGATGAGCTCTGCACCGGCACACGCTACTGGTCCGACCCGGTGGTTGTGGAAAAAGGGGAAGACCCCGTCAAGGCCATTGCCCGGCGCTATTTGAGCAATTTTCCCTGCGCCCGCATGGTGCCCTCGGATGAGAGGTTCAATCGCATCCTCAATCTGGTCAAAGAATTCCGGGTGGATGGCGTCATCAGCCAGATTATCCGCTACTGCGTTACCTACGCCCACGACCTGCCGCTGCTCAGAGATAGATTAAATGATGTTGGCGTACCGATGCTGGCCCTTGATGTAGAATATGGCACTTCAGGGTCCGGGCAGATTCAGACCAGGGTTCAGGCTTTTATGGAAATGCTGGAGGCAAGAAAAAATTAATGGCCGTATCCGAGACGAAGAAGAATAAAATAGACGCTATTATACGGGCTTCCCGGGTTCTCACGCGGATGAACAGAGCGAACCCGGATGCACCGCAGAGCGAAGCGCTGTACTATGAGATGCTGGCCGACTACTACACCCGCCTACTGAAGGCGCACGATGAGGGCAAGTTCATCGCTGCCCATACCGTGTTTTTCCCCAGCGAAATTCTCCACGCTATGGATATCGTGCCCATGCACACGGAAATGACCACCTGGATGATGGCGCTGTTTCTCGGCGAGCAGGCGGAAATCCTCTCGGCCGGCGCCGAGCTGGGGCTGGTCCCGGAAATTTGCTCCCCTCACCGCGGCCTGGCTGGTGCCTTCTCTTTGGGCGCGCTGCCCCGGCCCGATGCCATGCTGTGGTCCAACCTCATCTGCGATAACACCGCCAAGAGCGGCGAGCTGGTAATGGAGATAAACAAGTGTCACGGTTTCTATCTTGACCATCCTTTCCAGCGCAGCGAGACAGAGGACAAATACCTCGTCAGCGAGCTGGAAGATATGGTCCGTTTCCTTGAGGAGAAATCGGGCCGGAAGATGGATTGGGACAGGCTCTCGGAAATCGTGTCCAGGATGGACTACCAGATGGAGCTTTTCCGTGAGATCGGTGAGCTGCGCAAGGCGGTGCCGTCTCCCTTCCCCAACCGGGGCTTTCTGCAGTTGTTGACCACTGACTACCTGTGTCCAGGCCATCCGGAAGCCATCGCTTATCTGGAGGCACGGCGCGACGAACTGGCAGCGATGGTTCGAGAGAAGAAAGGCGCCGTTTCTCCGGAAAGGTTCCGCCTGATGACGCTTTTCGTGCCGCCGATGTACCTGATGGGGTTTCTGGAGAAAATAGGGCAGGAATACGGCATGGTGAGCGTGGTGGAGCCGCTTTTTACCCGCTGGGCCGAGGGCAAACTTGACCCGTCAAAACCGCTGCAAAGCGTTGCCCGCAAAGCAGCCATGATACCGGAAAGGCGCAGTAT
>CAYFVI010000164.1:0-2586 GCA_964346525.1 uncultured Dehalococcoidaceae bacterium | reverse complement strand
CGTCGCAACCATATATTTCCTGAGATTACAGCCTCCCTCAGACATCGCTATATCCTCCATTGCCAGACTGATATGTGTAATGATTGGATAATAATCTGCGCTGGTGATATTGTCAATATCTGTACCGACCTCCAGCTTGACAAGTGTTAAATGGCTTGGGTAAAGTGTTCTTTAATGCAGTTTGATTTGAGTTGAGAAAGGAGAAGATTTATGGTGTCTAAAGTCTTCGCACTGATGAGCAGCGGCGACCGGGAAGTGGCGCTGGAAGTGGGGCTTATATACCCGTTGAATGCAGCCAAAAAGGGCTGGATGGACGAGGTAAAGGTCATCTTTTTCGGCCCTTCGGAGAAGGTGGCGGCCAATGATACGGAGGTGCAGGGGAGGATAAAGGAGCTGATGGAGGCCGGCGTTGAGGTGCTGGCCTGCAAATGGTGTGCCGATAGAATGGGCATCACCGAAAAACTGGAAGCCGTCGGCATCAAGGTTGTGTACGTCGGGTCGGTGATATCCGACCTTCTGAAAGATGGCTGGGCATCGCTGACCTTTTAAATAATTTTACTGGAGGTATTATCAGTGGAACTCTTGGAAGGTATCAAAACAAGGCGCAGTATTCGCGGGTTCAAGTCCACCCCCATCCCCAAAGAATTGATAGATGAAATGCTTCAGGCGGTGAGCAACACCCCCTCCTATACCAATACCCAGCCCTGGGAGGTGGCAGTGGTGAGCGGGAAAAAGAAAGATGAGCTGAGCAAGGTTATCTTTGACCTGGCGAAAGCTAAGGCACCGAAAAATCCCGACCTGCCCATGCCCAAGGGCTGGCCAGCGGCGCATGATGCGCGCTCCCACGAGCACGGTGCCCGCCGGCTGGCCACGCTGGGCATTGAAAGGGGGGATGAGGAGGGGAGAAAGAGCCTGAACCTGATGAACTACGAGTTCTACGGCGCGCCCTGCGCTGCTTTCCTCTTTATAGACGGGTCGCTGGGAGAGTGGTCCATCTTTGATATGGGTCTGTTCGCCCAGAACCTGATACTGGCGGCACATGCGCTGGGTGTGGAGAGCGTGCTTCAGGCCTCGGTGACCAACTACGCGCCGGAGATAAAGAAATTTCTGGGCATTCCGGAGAGCAAGAAACTGGTCATCGGCATCTCACTCGGCTACTTGGACGAGGAGGCCAAACTGAACGCCTACCGCAGCATAAAGCAGAAGTCAGAGGACTTTACGAAATGGTATGAGTAGGGGGATGAAAAAGAGGGGGCGTAAGCCCCCTCTCCGTTTTATGTGCTTTCTCCCCTTATCAACCTCTCCCCGTATTCCAATAAAACCTTCGTCCGTTCTGGAGAGGTCTTTCTTGTCTCCAGGTACTTTTTCAGAGCGTCTAAAGGGGTTATTTCCTCGGCAGTGAACTGGCCGAGGCGGAGCCTTGCCTCACGTACCGTCTCCCGCGCCACAGTGGCAAAATGGGCCTCCTCCAGCGCCGCCCTTATGTCAGCGTCGCGCAGCTGCCCCGCGAGTGATGACGGCAGAACTATGTTCAGACGCACGATGGAATCTTTAATTTTATCTGCCTGTTTGGCGATGGCTCCAAGCACGGTGGTGGTGGGGTCAGTGTCTTGGGCATCCAGCGCTGCCTCAATGGTGAGGAAGCGGCGCCCTTCCACCGGGTAAAACTCGAAAGATACCTGCCTTTGTCCACCGGCTTTGTCGGGCGCTATCTCCACCAGATAAAAGCCCTTCTCGTCCTCCTCGTCGCTGAAGTCGAGTCGCGACAGGCTTCCGGCGTAGACCACGGGCGGACTTTCGGACAGCACCTGGTGCCGGTGGATATGTCCCAGGGCAATGTAGTCGAAGGCCGGGTTGGCCACGGTGCTCAAAAGCAGTACGTGCTCCTGGCCAATGGTCATCTGCTTTTCCGTGCCGACCTGCGAGCCGGCGACCCAGACGTGGGCGGCGAGAATGGCGGGTAGGGAGGGGTCAAGTTTGGAGACGTGCAGTTCGATGGCCTCGGTGAGGGCCTGTTGCAGCCTTTCTTTCATCTGCTCGAAATCAAGGTTCTTGGTCTCCTCGCGGCTGAGCAGGACGCTGCGTCTCAACCAGGGCAGCGATGCAACCTGCACCGTGCCGCCGTGGGTGGGGATGTTATAAATATCGGGGCGGTTGGAGACGTAGACATTTCTCACGGCCAGCGTGTCAAAAATCTCGGTGCTGGTGGCCCGGCCGATGGCGTTGGGCAGGTCGTGGTTGCCGATGAGGAGGAAGATGGGGATATCGTTTGCGGAGAGGCGGTTGATGCGCCTGGCAAACTCGCGCTGCTGGGTCTGTGTGGGCTCTCGGGTCTTGTAGGCATCCCCGCAGAAGATGACCAGGTCCACTTTATTGTCGATGGCGAAGTCGACGACCTTATCCAGGGAGGCGAGGAAATCAAGCAGGCGCGTGGAAAGTCCCGTGGCCGGGTCAGTGCGTCCATAGGTCTCAACGCCGAGGTGCAGGTCGGCGAAGTGGAGGATTTTCATTGGTTGAATCCTATCTCCCTGTGTCCCCCTTCCCTTTATCAAATTATCAAAGGGAGGGGGAGATGTTTTTAGAAGA
>CAYFVI010000163.1:0-10369 GCA_964346525.1 uncultured Dehalococcoidaceae bacterium | reverse complement strand
ATGAAACGTATCTGGGCACCATGGCGCATGCAGCTTATAAAAATGGGCAAACTGGAGAACTGCTTTCTCTGTGAAGAACCCCCGCGAAATGATGACGCCAAGCATTATATCCTTTACCGCGGCCGTGCCAACTTCGTGGTTCTGAACCGCTACCCCTATAACCCGGGCCATATGCTGGTGGCAACTTACCGTCATGTAGGTGACCTGGAGGACCTGGCTGAGGAAGAGCTAAAAGAGCATTTTGAAATCGTCCGCCGTTGTGTAAAGGTGCTGCGCGAGGAGTATAATCCGGGAGGTTTCAATATCGGTATGAACCTGCGGGGAGTATCCGGCGCCGGCCTTGCTGACCATCTCCATACCCATATCGTGCCGCGGTGGGGTGGAGATACCAATTTTATGCCCGTGCTGGCCGATACCAAAGTGCTGCCGGAAGCGCTGACCGAGACCTATGAAAGGCTCAAAGGCAAGTTCTGACGGCGTGTGTTGACATAACTCCACACTGATGCTAATCTGAAATCAGCAAGTCAAATGAGCCGGCGGGCACGATTATATTTAAGGGAGCAGTCGTGAGCCAGATAAACGAGTGGATAAAGGCAGAGGTTGACGGAATTTCCCTTGTTGATACGCACGAACATATCATGCTTGAGGCGGAACGCAATGAGTGCGCCGTGGACTTCAGCTACCTTTTTGCCCACTATAATTCCAGCGACCTTATCTCGGCGGGGCTGTCGCCGCGTATGATGGAAGCCATACGCCTCCCGATGTATCCCGTGAGGGTGGAGATATACAAGCGACGTAAAGTCCGCCGTATTATTCCTGAGCCGGAGAGAGCGGATATGTCTCTGGACGAGCGCTGGCAGGCGATGGAGCCCTTCTGGGATATGATAAGAAACACAGCCTACGCCAGGCAGACGCTGATAACCATCCGGGATATATTCGGCATCGATGATTTGAACCGGAATACCTACCGCCAGCTTTCCGAGGCCATCGCCAAGTCCAGAAAGCCGGACTGGTACCGCCACGTTATGAAGGAAAAGGCAAATATTGACGTGTCCATCGTCGACTGGCAGAGCACGGACCTGCATCCGGAGCTCTTCGTCCCGACCATGCGCCTCGACCATTTCATCGGTGTGCTGTCGCGGGCTGACCTCGGCATCCTGGAAGGAGAGTCGGGAATGGCCATTCATTCGCTGGATGACCTGGTGAAGGCGATGCGCACCGCTCTGGAAGGGTATAAAGCAAAAGGCGCCGTGGCGGTAAAAAGTGCCCTCGCCTACAATCGCGTCCTGAAGTACGATAAGGTATCCCATCATGAGGCGGAAATCGCCTTTAACCGGATTGCCAGTCACCTCGGTGAGGGGCTTGCCTGGCTCGAGGTTAAACCGCTCCAGGACTATATGATGCATCAGGTAATCCGCGCCGCCATTGAAGTCGGGCTGCCGGTTCAGATACACACCGGGTTGCAGGAAGGCAATGAAAACATCATCGCCAATGCCGACCCGGCCCACCTGGTCAACTTATTTATTGAGTACAAGGAGGCCAGATTCGACCTCTTCCACGGAGGGTATCCCTATGTTCATGAGTGGGCCACGCTGGCCAAATATTTCCCCAACGTAACCGCGGACATTACCTGGCTGCCCATTATCTCCCCTGAGATGGCTAGACGTCTGCTGCACGAACTTATCGAGACGGTTCCCGGAAATAAAATTATGGCTTTTGGTGGGGATTCCATGACGGTGGAGATGGCCTACGGGCATGCGGTAATGGCGCGTCAGATCGTGGCCCGTGTCCTTTCCGAGAAGGTCGATGAGGGCTACCTGAGCCAGGATGAAGCTCTGGTACTGGCACAACGTATGCTCCGGGACAACCCGGCATCGCTATATAAGTTGAAGGCAGTATAATGACACTGCGCAGACAGACCCGGATAATTGTGGGCACGATGTTTCTCGGACTCATCGTAATCCTCTATTTCCTTTCCGAGAATCTCCTGCGCGATGACAGTGGTGCTGGTTCAGTCAACGTCTACGAGCAGGACGTGGCCATTGCCTACCTGATGCTGATGATTGTTGGCGCCGGATTGTTATTCGGCATTGTTACCATTCTGCTATTAGAAAGGCAGGTGCTGTCCCGGTTAACCCGCCTGAGCAATGGTATCCAGAGCATTGGCACCAGCGGCGATATTACGGCCAGGGTTCAGATGACAGGGACGGATGAACTCTCCGTTCTGGCGGGCACCATCAACGGATTGCTGGCAGCAATAGAGCAGTCGGAGAGCGAGCTGCGGGAAAGCGAGGAGCACTATCGCCTGCTGGCAGAAAACGCCACCGATGTCATTTACGCTATGGACGTGAATTTGAAATTCACCTACGTCAGCCCATCGGTGACTCGGCTTACCGGGCATAGCATCGAAGAAGCTCGGGCACAGCCATTGGATCAGGTTCTTACTCCTGCTTCCTTAAAACAAGCGGCGGACGTTTTTATTGAAGAAAGAACCAGAGAAAGCGAGGAAATAAAAGACCTGACCCGTTCAAGGGCGCTGGAGCTTGAGGTGAAACGCAAGGACGGCTCAGCGGTCTGGGTGGAAGCGATAATGTCCGCGCTTCGGGATAGTGAGGGACGTGCCATTGGCATCCTGGGAGTGGCCCGCGACATTACCGAGCGCCGGAGGGCGGAAGATAAACTGCAGGAGCTCTACAACAAGGAACGAGCGCTGAGGGAGACGCTGGAAGCGGAAATTAAAAAGCGGATCGAGTTTACCAGGGCGCTGGTCCACGAGCTGAAAACACCGGTGACACCGGTAATGGTATCAAGCGAGCTGCTGATGCAAAAGCTGAAAGACGAACCACTGTATGGCCTGGCGCAGAATATCAGTCACGGAGCAAACAACCTGAATCGGCGAATTGATGAACTTCTCGACTTGGCCAAGGGAGAGGTCGGTATGTTAAGGCTGAATCTGGAACCAATGGACCCGGCGCAGCTTTTACAGAGGATTGTTGATGAAGAGACACCGTTGGCCAGTCGCAACGGGCTGACGCTCGCGGCAAAGCTGCCGGATAAGCTGCCCGTTATCGTGGCCGATGAAGAGCGTTTCCGGCAGGTTGTGCTTAACCTGGTGAACAATGCGGTCAAGTTTACGCACCCGGGAGGTAAGATAACCTTGAAAGCTAGGCTGGAACGTAATAATCTGGTGGTGGAGGTTCAGGATACCGGCGTCGGGATAAGCGAGGATGAGAAGCAGGTGTTGTTCGAGCCATACCGCTCTCTTGAGCGCGATATGGAGCGATTGAGCGGCCTTGGGCTTGGCTTGAGCCTGTCCAAAAAGCTGGTTGAGCTTCATGGGGGGCGGATATGGGTAAAAAGCGAAAAGGGAAAGGGCAGCACTTTTGGCTTTTCCCTGCCGCTAACCGTAACCGTACCGAAAGAAAAAGTTAAGACAGGAAGTAAATTATGAAGGTTCTAATTATTGAAGATGACCAGGCAATTGTAGAAGCTATATCCTTGGCACTCCAGATAAGCTGGCCAGAATCGAAGTTAACATATACTCACCTCGGAGAGCGGGGGATTGAGCTGCTTCAGTCCGATAATCCCGATGTTATCATCCTGGATCTCGGTCTACCTGATATCAGCGGCTTTGAAGTGCTGAAACGTATCCGCCTTTTCTCAGAAGTGCCAATCCTGATTCTGACGGTCCGTTCGGAAGAGACTGATATTGTCAAGGGTCTGGAGTGGGGGGCGGATGACTACGTCATCAAACCCTTCAGGCAGATGGAACTTCTATCCCGGTTAAAGCTGGTGACGCGACGCCGCGGTGTGGCTGTAGACGGAACGCCTCTGGTTTGTGGGCAGTTGCGGTTTGATCCTTCCAGTGGCCAGCTTTTCTACGGAGAACAGGAGATAAACCTGACACCAACCGAAGGCTCTATAATACACCACCTGATGAAAAACGTCGGGCGGGTGGTTACCCATTCTGGGCTGGCTGAGTCAGTGTACGGCATAGATTATCCAGACGCGGCGGATAGCATCCGGGTACATATAAGACGTCTGCGCACCAAAATAGAAGCGGATCCCGGCGACCCCAAAATCATCCTCACCCGCGCCGGGGTGGGTTATCTGCTGGCCAAGCCGGAAGAATCCTAACCGGCTGTGGGATGCCTGCCCCATGCCTAAATTTTCAGGACGGCGCATTCCTCCAGAAGCTGCAAAACTGAGGTGGCGTCTTTCTGCCCCAGGCCGCGGGCTCTGGCCATACGGTAAACCTGATAGACGGTGCTGAATACGGGGAGGGGTATGTCCAGAGTCCGTACCGTATCCATGATGATATCCGTGTCTTTGATAAGGATGTCCATGGTTGCCTTGGGTGAGAAATCCCGGGCAATCATCGCCGGGCCCATCCGCTGCAGCACCTCGCTGGTTCCGGAGCTTCTGGTGACCACGTCATACATGGTCTGAAGGTTGATGTCCAGCTTCTGCGCTACGACCATTGCCTCGGCCACCGAGACGATATTGGCGCTGACCAGGATCTGGTTGACCATTTTCATAGCCTGACCCTGCCCCACCTTTTCCCCCACGTGAAACACGTTGCTCCCCACCGCTTTCAGGAGGGCTATGTTGTCCTCCACCACAGCGCCATCGCCGCCCACCATTAACGCCAGGCTGGCATCCCGGGCCCTAAGCACGCCGCCGCTTACCGGCGAATCAAGGACCGGTATGCCATGCTCGCGGGCAATGTTCTCCACCGCCATTATTTCCTGCGGTGTAATGGTGCTGGTAACGATAAGCGTGGTTCCCCGGCGCATGCCGCCGAGCGCTCCATCAGGAGGGGAAACGGCCTCCTGCACCTGCGGGTAAGTGCGCACCATGACGAAAACCGTATCGCTCTCCTCGCCGACCTCCCTGGCGCTTCCGGCCACGCTGGCGCCGAGTTTCTCCATTTCGGCCAGTGGCTCTTGGCTGACGTCGAAAACGGTCAGCGGGAGGCCAGCCTTGAGGATATTTGTCGCCATCGCTTTGCCCATTATGCCTAGCCCGATGAAACCAACCCTCTTTGTCTTCATTATCATAATCCTTCCTTACCTATGGAACTGATGCCGTAAGTCCGGCAGGTCTTTCCTATTATGCTCTTTTGCGACCATATAGGGCAAACTAGATTACCGCTCTGGAATTAAAAGCACTTTACTACTTATCATCACTGATTTATGATATATACGTCGTTTAGGAAAAGGCAGAAGGTGAGGTTAAGATAACGGTGGCAACAAATTCAACGTATCCCGCACAGTATGAGACCGAAGTCCTGCTCAGGGACGGCTCCAGGATACTGCTCAGGCCGATACGCCGGGACGACACCGAGCGCTGGCTTGCCTTTTTCCGCAGGCTCAGTCAGCAGACCAAATACCTCCGTTTTCAGCGTGACCCGGGCGAGATGGGGCCTGAGGACGCTCTTCGTTTCTGTACGGTGGATTATAAAAATACTTTTGCCCTGGTCGGCGAGGTACAGAAGGAGCAGCGCAAGGAAATCGTCGCCATCGGGCGTTATTACCGCCTTCCCGATAAGCGCTCGGCGCGGGTCGCTTTCGCCATCGAGGATGCCTACCACGGCAAGGGGATAGGTACCCGGCTTATCGAGTGGCTGGCGAACGTGGCCCGCGACAATGGCATTGCCTTTTTTGAAGGCGACGTTCTCGCCGAAAACGAGCGCATGCTGTCCGTCCTCAGGGATTACGGCTTTCACATTGACAGCGAGTTGAGAGGTGGTGTCTATCATCTTACCATTCCCATTGCCAGAAGTCGGCGGGTGGAGAGGAAGGAAGCGGAAAGGGAGCGTCTGTCGACGGTTGCCTCAATACGAAATGTTATGGCACCGCGCTCAGTAGCGGTGATAGGCGCTTCCAGGCAACCGGGCAGCATCGGGCATCTGGTCTTCCAGAACATCATGGAAGGCGGATTTTCCGGCGTCGTCTATCCGGTGAACCCAAAGGCGAATGCCATAATGGCGGTAAAAGCCTATCCTTCCATACTCGATGTCCCGGGGGAGGTGGACCTGGCTATAATCATCGTGCCTACCCAGTTTGTCGCCAAAGTGGCGGACGAGTGCGGGCGAAAGGGTGTTCGGGCCATCATCGTCATCACCGATGGGTTCAAGGAAAGGGGGCCAGAGGGAGCTGCCCGAGAGGAGGAGCTGCGTGATGTGGCGCTGGGCCACGGTATGCGGCTGGTGGGCCCGAACTGCATGGGAATCCTCAATACCGACCCTGAAGTAAGTTTGAATGCCTCTTTTTCCCGTATCCATCCACCCCGTGGCAATATCGCTTTCCTGTCGCAGAGTGGTGCCATGGGGCTGGTCATCCTGGAGTACGCCCGTGACCTCAATATGGGTATCTCCGGGTTCGTCAGCGTGGGCAATCGTGCCGATATCTCATCCAATGACCTGCTGCAGTATTGGGAGGATGACCCGGCGACGAAGGCCATCCTCCTCTACCTGGAGTCGTTCGGTAACCCGCGCAAGTTCAGTCGTATCGCCAGGCGTGTTTCGGCCAAAAAACCAATCGTTATCGTCAAGGGCGGGTCCACGCTGGTCGGCTCCCGTGCTGCGACATCACATACCGGCGCTCTGGCGACGCCGGAAGTGGTCTCGGATGCTTTGTTCCGTCAGGCAGGAATCACTCGCGTCGACAGCATTCAGGAGCTTTTTGACGTGGCCACGCTGCTTTCCAACCAGCCGCTTCCTGAGGGTAAAAGACTGGTCATCGTGACCAACGGTGGCGGGCCGGGGATTCTGGCGGCCGATGCTTCAGCGCAGCAAGGGCTGACCCTGCCCGACCTCCGTCCGGAAACAGTAGATAAACTCAAGCCGCTCATCAAACGGGATATCAGAATTGGCAATCCGCTGGACCTTACCGGAAGTGTTACCCCGGAGGAGTTCGAAGGTTCCCTGAGGGTGCTGGCTGGGGACGATAATGTAGACGTCGTCCTGGCGGTATTTGTCCCGGCAGCGGTTGTGGACTCAACGCTGGTGGAGGGGGCTATCCGACGTGTCAGCACTCTTTATCAGCGACGCAAGAAGCCTCTGCTCGCCTGCTTCATGGGACAGCGAGGATTCAAATCCCAACTGGGAATGGCGGGCGGTTTTGTGCCTTGCTATCCCTTCCCCGAAAACGCCGTCTCGGCGCTGGCCAAAGCGATTGAGTACCGCGAGCTAATGAAAAAGCCCAGAGGCATTGTACCCCGTGTCAAAGGCATCAAAAGGGAAAAGGCGCACCGTATCATCGAGAGGGCAATGGGTAGGAACAAAGAGAGACCGTTCTGGCTTCCAGCAGAGGATGTGGTGGACCTGCTAAATTGTTACGGCATTCGTATTGTCGGGACATCTGTGGCCAGGAGCGCCGATAAGGCAGCCGCCATCGCGGCACAGGCGGGCTTCCCGGTCGTCGTTAAATTAAACTCGTCCACAATCACGCACAAGACCGAAGTGGGTGGGGTAATACTGGACCTCAACTCAGAAGATGAAGTAAGGGCCGCATTTAAAGCCATTAAAGATAAGCTGGCGGACATCGGGCGTGAGACGGAGATGGAAGGTGTAACCATCCAGAAAATGGTTTCGGGCGGCGTTGAAATCATCGTCGGCGTAACGCAGGACCCAACATTCGGGCCGCTCATCATGTTCGGTCTGGGCGGTATACAGGCTGAGCTGTTAAAGGATATCGTCCTGCGCCTGCATCCGCTCACGGAACTGGATGCCCGTGAAATGATAAGCTCTATAAAAATGGCCAATCTGTTTGAGGGTTTCCGGGGTGCGCCGCCCAGCGATGTCCCGGCAATGCAGGATTTGCTGCTCAGGCTGTCCGCCATGGTTGAGGATATCCCGCAGATTGCGGAACTGGACTTCAATCCGGTCAAGGTGATGGCGGAAGGGAAAGGGTACTGGGTGGTGGATGCCAGAATCAGTCTGAAGTAAGCAGGGCAGCTTAATCTAGTATTTCGGCTGGCGGTGAATTAGAATGTAGGTAGTGGAAAGGGAAGTAAAGATGGTCAAGTGGTTGCTGCTGGCAATGATACCCGTACTGATGCTCGGTTCCATGGCTGGCTGCGGTGAGAAGGAAGAGGAGCGGAAGTACGGCTTCCTGCCCATGGAGAAAATCGAGGTTAAGGTAAACGAGGAGTTTACCATCGCGCTGCCGTTCGACCTTAATTCCGGCTACATATGGCGGGAAAAATTCGATGAATCAATGCTTGAGCTTCTGGGTACCAGCATCGATAGTGAGACCAAAGAAGACGGAAACATCATTTTGTACCAGGTCTTTCAATTCAAAGCCAAACGAGAAGGCAATACGCAACTATTTCTGGCTCACACCAGGGCATCCCTGGAAGGCGATGAAATCCGCGCACAGGAAGTATTCGATATTTACATAAAGTAATCGACATTTCTGAGCCGGTAAATATTATCCCAGCTTATCCTGAACCATTTTCACCACGTCCAGCGGGTATTCCGCCACCGCAACGCCAGCCTCCTGTAAAGCGCTGATTTTGCTCTTCGTTGTCCCCATGTAGCCCTGCACAATGGCCCCGGCGTGGCCCATACGCTTCCCCTCCGGCACACTGTGGCCGGCGATGTAGGCTACGGACGGCTTTTTCATCCGGTCGGCGATGAACTGAGCAGCATGTTCTTCCTGTGTACCGCCCACCTCGCCGACGATGACCACCAGATCCGTTTCCGGGTCAGCATCGAATAGCTCCAGCAGTTCGGCCATGCCGGTGAACGCCACCGGGTCGGCACCCATGCCGACGGCTGTGCTCTGGCCCAGACCGGCTTCAGCCAGGTCGACGCAGATTTCGTAGGCGAGCGTGCCGCTTCGTGAAATGATGCCGATGCGACCGGGCTGGAACATATTTCCGGGCATGATGCCCATCTTGGCCTCTCCCGGAGTGATGATGCCGGGGCTGGTCGGCCCCAGAAGCCGAACGTTGCGCCCCGAGGCGTAATCCTTTATCTCCATGGAATCATGTACCGGGACGTGCTCGGTGACCACCACAACAAGTCCGATGCCGGCGTCTATGGTCTCGAGGACAGCGTCCTTGACCGCTGCCGGTGGCACGAAAAAGACAGAGGCCTCTGCGCCGCGCTCGGCAACGGCCTGAGCGACACTGTTGTATACCGGCACGCCCTCCACTTCCTCGCCGCCTTTTCCCGGGGTTACGCCGGCCACGATATTCGTCCCGTACTCCAGCATCCATTTCGTCTGGGCCCGGCCCACCCGACCGGTGATGCCCTGCACCAGCACTCTGGTATCTCGGCGCAAAAGGATGCTCATTTTATTTCTTCCAGCCTTCGGAAAAGGTATGCCACGCTTTTTTCCGTGGCCACGTCAGTGACCACCTCAACCCCTCCTTCTCTCAGTATCTGCCATATCTCCTCCTGGCGATTTCCCCGCGCTCTGGCCACAATGAGGATGTCTGTCGGGTGCTCCTGGAGGAAGCGAACGATTCCCCTGGCGCCTTCATGAATGGGGTTGATGCCGGCGAGGAGGTTGAGGAAAACGGCCTTGAGGCCTTTCTTCTGCATAACCAGTTCCATGACGCGGTAAAGGAGTTCTTCAGATATGCCTCCTCCTGTTTCCAGAAAGTTGGCCGGGCGGTACCGGCGTCCGATGATGTCCATGGTCGCCATGCCCAGCCCCGCCCCGCTGGAGACGATGCCGATTTCACCGTCCAGCTCCACGTAGGATACCCCTATCTGGCGCCCTTTTCTCTCCAGTAGACTGGCAATGCGGTCCTCGGGGGATATTTTAAGCTCCGGATGACGGAAAAGGCTGGAATCGTCGACCTCCATTCTGGCGTCAAGGGCTAGGTAATCGCCTTTTACGGTGCGTGCCAGCGGATTGATTTCGGCGATGGTGGCGTCATATCGGCGAAAAACTTGGTAGAGTTTGTGGAGAATCGGTGCTATGCGGGCGGATTCATCGTTAGCAAGCCCGGCTTTTCGAGCCATTTTCTCCGCCCCGAGCAGGCTCAGACCGACTGAAATGGGAGCATGGGTGGAAACAGCCATTTCCGGGTGAGCCTTGGCCGTCTCCTCTATGGAAACGCCGCCGGCGGTGCTCAGGATAGCCACCGGGCGGCCAATCAAGCCGTCTATGGTCACGCCGAGGTAGAACTCCTGGGCCACCTCCACCTTTTTCGCCACCATTACCCGGTTCACCGGCAGCCCTCTGATGGACGATTTCAGAACCCGCCGGGCAGATTCCTCCGCCTGCGTTGCTGACTCAGCCGGCTTAACGCCCCCGGCCAACCCACGCCCGCCTTCTAGCACCTGAGCTTTAATAACGACGGGAACCCCGATTCTCTCGGCTGCTTTACGAGCCTGCGCCGGGCTGTC
>CAYFVI010000162.1:0-5353 GCA_964346525.1 uncultured Dehalococcoidaceae bacterium | reverse complement strand
CTCGGAGGACGCGCGCAATGTAACCGGGCAGTGCATACACGTTGACGGCGGTATGATACTGCGCGATTAAAAGAGGTCGCGACCACACGATATGACTCTTTGGCGAGGTAGTTAAATCGGCTACCAGAATGCCGTAATTAAGTCGACAGTTCCTTTACCACCTTATCTATTCTCTCCAGAGCCATATTGATTTTGTCCAGAGATGTGGCATAGGAAAACCTCAGGAAACCATCGCCGTACCGGCCAAAGTGGATGCCCGGCAGGCAGGCGACGCCTGCCCGATTGAGGAGGATGTCGGCCAGCTCATTGCAGTCAACGCCTACCTCTTTGACGTTTGGAAAAACATAGAATGCGCCTTTAGGCAGCACGCAGCTTATGCCTGGTATACTATTCAGTCCGTTTACAATGAGGTCCCTCCGCTTCCGGAACTCATTTACCATCCGGGGCACGCTGTCCTGCGGCCCGGTAATGGCCTCGATTCCGGCATGCTGGCTGAAAGGGGCGGTGCAGGAGACACTGTTCACAATCAGGCGCACCACCGGCTCGACAAGTTTCGGTGGCAGGGCTGCATAGCCCAGCCGCCAGCCAGTCATGGCGTAGGTCTTGGAGAAACCGCTCAGGAGGATGGTTCGCTCGAGCATACCGGGCAGGCTGGCGATGCTGAAAGGCTCATAGTCATAGACTATATGCTCATAGACCTCATCCGAGAGCACCGTGATATCGCGTTCTTTGATAATATCGGCGATAGCGTATACGTCATCTTTCTCCAGGACGCCGCCGGTGGGGTTATGCGGGGAGTTGAGAACAATGAGCCTGGTGCGCGGCGTAATCTTCTCCTTGAGCTCCTCGATATCAAAGCGGAAGTCTAGGTCTTCCCTGAGCTGTAGAGGCACGGTGGTGGCTCCGGAAAAATTTATCACCGATTCGTATATGGGGTAACTCGGGTCGGGGCATATGGCTTCGTCACCCTCCTCAAGCAGCGCTAGTATGGAAAAGAATACTATTGGCTTTGCCCCCGGTGTTACCACAATGTTTGCCGGGTCTATATCAATATTTCTCGTTTTCCCCAGCTCTTCGGCAATTACATTTCGCAGGGGTACGATCCCCTGGGAATTACAGTAGTGAGTCTGGCCTCTATCGAGTGCATCTTTAGCGGCAGCGCGGATATTATCTGGTGTGTCGAAATCGGGCTCTCCAATTTCAAGGTGCACAACGTCCATGCCCTTAGCTTCCAGAGCTTGGGCTTTGGCCAGCACGCCGAATGCGGTCTCGGTGCCTAATCTTGCCATCCTGTCGGTTATCTTCACTTACTCACCTCTTAAAAGCTTGGATAAAGGGTTTTACAGTATTTTAATATCAACGGCACTAAATTTCAAAGCGAAGACCTCGCACTTGAGTATCTCGACAACAACATCGATTACCCTCACTATTAACCTCCATTTCCGATTTTAGGCAATTCTTGATGTGTCTCCGCTGTGAGATAACGCGGGCTCTAACCTCTAAGGCCGTTCTCAACTATGACATGTAGAAGGTTGATAATACCCTGCTGTCCTTTCAGACCGGTGCCATCCACGCTCATGGATGGCACCATCGCTATGCCATCGACGGCGCCGGTCATGATGCTGGCGTCCAGCATGCGGCGCTCGGTATCCTCATCCTGCAGGATATCCGGTTTCCTGAGTACGTGTCCCATCACCGCGGCAACGGCATAAGCTCCCCAGTTGGAAATGGAGGCCGGGAAAACGAGGTCGGTTTCTACCGCGCAGGCCGTGCCACTTTGGCACGGACAACGGCAGACATCAGCATATGGGGTAACTCTTCTTACCTCTGCTTCAATCGCACCGCTGCCGATCTCATTGCCACGGTCGATAATCCCTATGGTTGGAATTTCCCTCGCCGCGGCTTCATAGAAGAGATATTCCAGGCCGGCTATCTTCTCCTCGACTTCGACGTCAAAGCCGCTGCCGGAGTGTTTCACTCCCTTCTTATTTGGCCCCACCGTCTCGATGCTGATTATTACCTTGGGAGTGCATTCGTCCAGAATAGCGGCGGCAACCCTGCCGCTTTCCTTGGCATCGGCAACGGGAAAGGTTATCTCTCCGGCGATGGCGCTTTTTATGTGGCTGGCTTCCTGATAGGGCAGCACATTTAATCCAGCCGCTTTTGTGGTATAGCGAACGACGTCTATATCCCTGGGTCCGGTTACCAGCACCGGCAGCGCGCCGAGTCCGAATCTGACAGCTCTCGCCAGGCTGGCCACGCCGAGGGGGCCATCCGTCTCTCCCCAGGGCATCTTGGGATTGTAGCCGAACTGGTCTACCAGTATCACTCTGTCATCTTCTTTCACCAGCTCGATGAGATTCTGGGCGATGGCCAGGCTGATGGGTTTGCCATCGGTTTTCTTCGCTGCGCTGGCATACAGTTCGGGAATAATCCACTGAGGAGCCGTACCTCTCCATGCCGCGCTCACGGTGACCAGCCTGTCGATGTTTCTAGCCGTTTCCTCCATCTGTCAAGCACCTCCTTTCATGGAATACAATAATGAGTTTTAATATTTAGTGTCAATATGTTATATTAACATAACGTGTATACCTGCCGGGCTCGGTCATTAAATTAAGTATTAACGAGCGCGTGAGAGCGGCAGGGCCCCAAAATATTTAGCGCAAAGAAAATGCCATCTGGGAAGGAAGGTAGCTGTTGCCGTCAGAAAAAGAAAAAGTGGTACTCGCTTACAGTGGAGGACTGGATACATCCGTCATCCTGAAATGGCTGGCCAATGAGGGATATAACGTCATTTGCTTTATTGGCAACATCGGTCAAAGAGAAGACTTTAAAGCGATAGAGAGAAAAGCACTGAGAACCGGTGCCTCGAAAGTCTACAACGAAGACCTGAGAGAGGAATTTGTTACCGATTTCATTTTTCCCGCCCTCAAAGGAAATGCTGTCTATGAGGGAAGGTATTTACTGGGCACCTCGTTGGCCAGGCCGCTGCTGGCCAGGAAACAAATCGAAATCGCCGAAGCGGAAAAAGCCAGGTTCGTTGCTCATGGGGCAACCGCCAAAGGTAACGACCAGGTAAGGTTCGAACTGGCCTATTACGCGCTCAATCCCAGAATAGGGGTTATCTCTCCGTGGAAAGACCCCAAGTTTTTAACCAGATTTAAGGGGAGAACCGACCTCATTGATTATGCCCGGAAATGGGAAATTCCGGTTAAAGCCACCAAAAAGAAGCCGTATAGTGAAGATGAGAATTTGATGCATATCAGCCACGAGGCGGGAATTCTGGAGGATACGTTATTCAGACCGCCGGAGAACCTGTTTAACGTTACCACTTCTCCCTCAATGGCTCCGGACAAAGAAACCGTAATCGAAATCCATTTTCAGGACGGGGTTCCCACCAAAGTGGTAAACATGGATGATGACACGCTAAAAACGAAACCGCTGGAATTGTTTTGCTATCTCAATGAATTGGGCAGCCAGAACGGTGTGGGCCGAGTTGACATGGTTGAGAATAGATATATCGGCATAAAGTCCAGAGGGATTTATGAAACGCCGGGAGCGACCATTCTGTGGCTGGCTCACCGGGACCTCGAAGGATTAGCCATGGATAAAGAGGTTATGCACCTGAGAGATATGCTTATGCCGAAAGTCGCGGAGCTTATCTACAACGGATTCTGGTTTTCTCCCGAGATGGACTTTTTAATGAGTGCCATTAATAAAAGCCAGGAAGCTATAGATGGAAAAGTAACGCTATCATTATACAAAGGCAATGTCAACGTGGTGGGCAGAGAATCCCCTACTTCACTTTATGACCGGGAATTATCCAGCATGGATATGGAAGGGGGGTTCGATGCCGTGGATTCAAGGGGATTTATCAACATCAACGCCATGAGATTGAAGGCACATCATCTGGTTCTGAGGAAAAGAAAACCCTACGAATGGCGTGATAAAAGGAAAAACGATTGATATGAAACTCTGGGAAAAAGGCTATAAATTAAACAAGAAAGTAGAGGAATTCACCGTTGGCTCAGACTACATCTGGGACCAGAATCTCGTGGCATACGATTGCATCGCATCTATTGCCCATGCCAAGATGCTCGGCAAGATGGGCATACTGAATGGAGACGAGGTTCAAAAACTGGTCAAGGAAATCAACCATATTATCGAGCTGGACAGGAAGGGGCGGTTTAAGATTTCAAAGGACCGGGAGGACTGTCACACGGCCATTGAAACTCACCTGACAAAGAAATTAGGTGATTTGGGGAAGAAGATACATACCGCAAGGTCGAGAAATGACCAAGTGCTCACCGCCTTGAGGTTATACTATAAAGACCAGTTGCAGGAATGTAAGGGGCTGGCCGCTAAACTGACAAGGGAAATAAAGGGATTCGTCAAAACATACGGCGAGATAAAATTTCCCGGCTATACCCATACCCGGAAAGCCATGCCTTCCTCCATTGCTCTCTGGGGGAACTCTTTGATTGACGCCATGAAAGATAATCTAAAAGCCCTCGAATTTGCCCTGGAATACGTTGACCAGTCGCCCTTGGGAACAGGGTCCGGATATGGGATACCCATGGAGATAGATAGAAAATATACCGCTAAATTATTGGATTTCAAGCGTGTACAGGAAAACCCTATTCATACCGCGAATAGCCGGGGCAAATACGAGTCCACAATCCTGCATGTTCTGGGGCAGATAATGTTCGATTTGAATAAAATCGCCTGTGACCTGATTCTCTTCAGCATGACGGAGCTCGGTTATTTTGAATTACCGGAAGAATTCTGCACGGGGAGTTCGCTCATGCCGCAAAAGAAAAATCCCGATGTTCTGGAGTTATTGAGAGCGAGATATCATGTAGTTGTCTCATATGAATTCCAGATTAAAAATTTAATCGGCAATCTTCTATCGGGTTATAATCGAGATTTCCAGCTTACAAAAGAGCCCACGATGAAAGGTTTTGAGATAACAAAAGAGAGTCTGGATATTATGAGACTGGTTTTCTCAAAACTTAAAGTCAATAAGAAAAATTGCCAGCAAGCTCTGACAAAAGATATCCACGCCACAGAGGAAGTACTGGAGCTAGTTAAGACGGGAATACCGTTCCGAGAAGCTTACAAAACCATTTCCAAAAAATATTGAAATCAGGTAACAATTCGCCCCTATCAAACACCCCCTCTGCTAATTATACCGACCCTATGGTATATAGGGAGCCGTTATTCAAGTCCACGATTTCCCCCCTAATGGCGAATTCCTTTCGGTGTTTATTAAGCTGAGCCAATGCTTGCAGTCAGGTTATCGTATTGGTCGGATTGGTTGAGGTTAGAAAAATGTTCACTCCCTCTCTATTTT
>CAYFVI010000161.1:0-7523 GCA_964346525.1 uncultured Dehalococcoidaceae bacterium | reverse complement strand
AGCCCGACGTGCCCGTGGAGAACATACTGGCCATGTACCAGGCCGCCAGGGAGTACGGCAAGTACCCGATTCCACCGGGCTAAATTGACTGCCGGCCGGAAAAGCCGTAAACTGGATAGTGGGAGTATAAAGATGCCCATCTATGAGTATACCTGCTCCGATTGTGAGCTCACTTTTGAGTTGATGAGGCCGCTCAGCGAGGCGGACAAGGATGCCCCCTGTCCTCGCTGCCGGAATCAAGCCCGGCGTATTATGTCGGCCTGTGTTGCCCTGTCCCGGGACAGCAGCGGTGAGACGTCCCGAATTTCAGGCACGGGAAGTTCCTGCGCTGGATGCAGCGCCAACAGCTGTGCCACCTGCGCTTAGTAGCGAGGAGGCGCACCCACTATGACCGTTCCCACTCGGACCGGCATTGCCCACCTCCCCCTCCATTACGGCAAGGCGCCGCCCTGGCTTTTCCAGCGCATGATAAAACTGGCGCGGGAAATAATGCTGGCTATCGTGGCTGATTTTGGCCCGGAAGAGATGCTGCGCCGACTCTCCCATCCCTACTGGTTCCAGTCCCTAGGCTGCGTGCTGGGCTTTGACTGGCACAGCAGCGGGGTCACCACCACGCTCTGCGGTGCGCTCAAGGAAGCGGTGCGGGATATAGAACGTGACATCGGATTTTACGTGGCCGGCGGCAAGGGCAAGACCTCCCGCCAGACCCCGAGCGAGATAGAGAGGTGGGGCGACCGGCTTTCCCTGGATCCGCAGCCGCTGGTCTATGCCAGCCGTATGTCGGCCAAGGTGGACAGCGCCGCGGTGCAGGACGGCTATCAGCTCTACCATCATACATTTTTCTTTACCGGCAACGGTGGCTGGGCGGTAGTCCAGCAGGGCATGAATGAAGTAAACCGCTACGCTCGCCGCTATCACTGCCTGAGCGAAACGGTGGAAAGCTTCGTCAGCGAGCCGCACTCGGCGGTGCTTTCCGAGGCGAGGTCACAGGGGCTCAACCTGGTGGCCAGCGAGAGCGATCCGACACGCACCACCATCACCGGCATCGCCACCGGGGAGAAACCGGAAAAGACATTGTCGGAATTGAAGAAACTGAAGACATTAAGCCTCCCCGCCCGTCACCAGCTCATGGTAAATGACCTTCATCCCGACAGCCTGAGCCGCATTCTGCTGAGCGCCTACGAGCGCCAGCCGGAGGATTTCGAGCACCTGCTTGGGCTTTCCGGCGTCGGGGCCAAGACGCTGCGGGCGCTGAGCCTCATCTCCGAGCTGGTGCACGGGATTGCCCCCAGCTACCGCGACCCTGCCCGCTACACCTTCGCCCACGGCGGCAAGGACGGTATCCCCTATCCCGTAGACCGCAAAACCTACGACCAGAGTATCGAGCTGCTATCCATAGCTATTAAAAAAGCAAGGCTGGGACTGAGCGAGAAGAACAACGCCCTGAACAGGCTGAACCGAATGAGAATGGAATAATCGGGAAATGGCAAAACTCACCAATAAAAAAACATTATCCTTTATTCTTATTGTTGTCGTCGTAATTGTGTTTTTATCGGCACTTATCTGGTGGAATTTCCGAGCGCAAAGAGCTGCCAGCCTTCCTCCGGCGCTCCCGGCAACCCCGACCGCAGATGCACCGCTGGCGACGTCCATCGCCACCAGACTGGAAATCCCCTGGGCCCTAGATTTTCTGCCCGATGGCAGCATCGTTTTCACCGAGCGTGCCGGTAGGGTAAGGCTTATCGATGTTCAGGAAGGCCTGCTGCCGGAGCCGCTGCTTACCCTTGATGAGATTGCCCCCCGCGGTGAGGGCGGACTGCTCGGCATTGCCCGCCATCCTGATTTTGCCCGGAACCAGTTCCTTTACCTTTACTACACTTACCAGGACGGCGACGGGTTGTCGAATCGGGTGGTGAGATTTAAAAAGCAAGGCACCGTTTTGCTTGACCCGGAGATAATCATCGATGGCATTCCGGGAGCGAATAACCACAACGGCGGTCGAATAAAGTTCGGCCCGGACGGGCTGCTCTATATCACCACCGGCGATGCCGCGGTTCCTGATTTGGCTCAAGACAGAAGCTCCCTGGCCGGAAAAATCCTGCGTTTAGAAGATGATGGCACAGTCCCGTCTGACAATCCCTTTCCCGGCTCCCCGGCCTATTCCTTTGGCCACCGCAACCCTCAGGGCCTAGCCTGGGATGCGCAGGGCAGACTCTGGGCCACGGAGCATGGTTCCTCGGCTACTGATGAACTGAATTTGATACAGCCGGGCCAGAATTACGGCTGGCCCATCATTCGCGGCGATGAGAAAGCGGAAGGGCTGGTAAGCCCGATAATTCACAGCGGCGGTGAGACCTGGGCACCATCGGGGATTGCCTTTTTCCGCGACTCTCTTTTCTTTGCCGGCTTGCGTGGTCAGAGTTTGTATCAGGCCACGATAGAAGATCAAACGGTCACGCTCTATCGTCATCTAGTTAGAAATTTCGGCCGCCTGCGCGCCGTGGTGGTTGGCCCCGATAATTCTCTCTATCTCCTTACCAGCAACCGTGATGGTCGCGGCGTGCCCACCGCTGATGATGACCAGATCATCAAAATAAACCCTGAGAAGCTTCCGTAAAACACCTCCTTCCCAATTGCCTTAATCGCATTAGGCACGGCCTGGTATTCGCCTCCGGGGTATTGACATTTAACCCTTTGCGCCCTAATCTTTTCCATAGAAACAGGAGGTGGGAAATGTCCGAGAGAATACTTGTGCCACTGGATGGGTCTAAACTGGGTGAAGCGGCCTTGCACTATGTGGAAGAGCTGGTCTCCAGGATGTCATCAGCGAAAAAGGTTGAGGTTACCCTCTTCCATGTTGTTACAGCACTGAAACACGATGTGCAAATCAGCGGCGGCGGGGCGGGCACCATTACTGTACCCTATAGCGAAAGCGAGCTGGCGAAAATGAAGGCCGATGCTATGCAGTATCTTGATAAAGTTGGAGAAAGCCTTAAGAACAAGGGGGCTGACGTTTCATCCAAAGTGAGCATTGGGCGTGACGCTGCTGACGAGATTGTTAAAGCTGAGGAAGAGGCCAATGCTGACCTGGTGGCCATGTCAACGCACGGACGGGCCGGTATCAGTCGCTGGGCTTTCGGCAGCGTTACCGACAAAGTACTGCGAGGGGGCAAGGTACCCGTTCTGATGGTGAGAACACGGGCATGAGTCAGGCTATGCTCTCCAGCCCCCTGACCACGTCGTGAAGGTCGTTGAAGGGCGTGCACATGAGGTTTTGTTTCCGGCAGTGATGGAGCAAGTCGTCGCGGGCAAAGATATAGTCGGCCAGACTGGCCGGTATGATATCCGAATATCCATCACCGATATAGGCCACGCGGTAGCCCTGACTTCTATGCAGCTCAACGTATGACTTTTTAAAATTGTCCACTATCTGCTGGCCATCGGGGCTGATATAGGTGATATTGAGCCCGTCGGGGTTGAAATCGGTATGTGCGGCAAATACCTCGACACCCGTTACACCGATATTTTTCAGGATAGCATCGATGTAAAACTTCAGCCCGTTGCTGACGATGACAAATCCAAAGCCTTTCTGCGAACATAAGTCCAGCAGCTCCTTGAGCCCGGGACGGATGCTCACCCTGTTCCCGGAAAAGAGATAATCGAGCATGGTCGCTTCATCGACCCTAATCATGCTGAAGGTCCTCTGGCTGAAGACGCCGACCGGAATCCTGCGCTCGCGATACTCCTGCAGGACCTGCCGCCAGTCGCCATCGGCAAAAGCGTCCAGGAGCATAAAGCTCACATCGAACTCGGCAATGGTGTTGTCGAAGTCACATTGCACCAGCGTTTTGGTTGTGGTGGAATCCATACCTTCTCCTGCGGTTGACGATGATTTTACAGGCCTGGCTGCGCGCCAGATGGCCAGCAGCTTTCCCTATACAAGATACCATTTAAGCGGCGTGGAAGTCTATCCGACGAGGTGCTAGAATAAAACCGAGCGTTGGAAATCATGGCAACCGACTACATTATCGGCACGTCAGGCTGGCACTACGAAGGCTGGCGGGATATCTTCTATCCGCCGAAGCTGGCTAAAGCGAACTGGCTGGAATTCTACGCCCGTCATTTCAACACTGTTGAGCTCAATATCACCTTTTACCGGCTGCCTTCGGAAAACGCCGTCAATACCTGGTACAAGTCGACACCGCCTGATTTCACCTTCGCCGTCAAGGTGAGCCGGTTCATCACCCATATCAAGCGCCTAAGGGACATCGAGGAGCCGCTGGCTAATTTTCTGAAAAGGACCAGAATTCTGGGAGAAAAGCTGGGCCCGCTTCTCTATCAGCTTCCGCCCAGCATGCACCGCAATGACGAGGTGCTGGCATCATTTCTGGCTCAACTGCCGCGCGGCCTGCGCCACGTCTTCGAGTTCCGGCACGAGTCCTGGCTTGATGATGAGGTGTTCCAAATCCTGCGCCAGCACAACGCCGGGCTCTGCGTCTTTGACATGCCCGGGCGTGCCTGCCCGCTGGCCGCCACCGCCGACTTCGCCTATATCAGATTTCACGGCAGCGATGCACTGTACTCCAGCAATTACTCCGATGAGGAACTGGCCGACTGGGCAAAGAAGCTGGCGCAACTGGCGGACAGGCCGGAGACGATTTATATTTATTTCAACAATGATGTTGGTGGGTCCGCACTGAATAACTCCATGACGCTACGGGCTTATCTGCGAGCGGAATAACATTTAAAGGAGACCAGGATTGACGACCGATTCCTACCGACTTTTGATAATTGACGTTGATGGCACGCTGGTAAACCGGTACGGCACGATTTCAGACAGGGACAAGGAAGCGTTGTTTCGGGCCCGCGACGCGGGCTTGCAGGTCGCCCTGTCCACCGGTCGTGGCCTCCAGTCAACCATAGGCGTCATCGATGAGCTTTCACTGGATAGCTACCACATCTCATTTGACGGCGCGCTGATAAGCCACCCCTCCTCCAGCGAAGAGATATACGTGAACCCCATCGGCAAAGACCTGGTAAAGCAGATGATTGATGCCGCGCACGGGTGCCACGTCGACCTTGAGCTTTTCACCGTGAAGCACTACTTTGTGGAGCGCGAGACATGGTCGACCAATGCTCACCGCGATTTCTTCGGCGTTTATCCGACCATGGTCGACTTCCATCAGGTCTGCGAGCAGGAAAGAATCCTCAAGGGAGGTGTAGTGCCCATCAGCACCGAGGAGACGGCCAGGGCGGTGAGTTTCTGCCGCCAGCTGGACCGGCGCCTCCACCTTTCGCGGGCCAGAACACCGGCTTATCCCGATATCGAGTTCCTCAACATACTGGCGCCCGGCGTCTCCAAGGGCAAAGCGCTGGAAAAGCTGGCCTCCCACCTGAGAGTGCCACTCAGCGAGGTTATCGCCGTGGGGGATGGCACCAATGATGTCTCACTGCTGACCACCGCCGGACTTGCCATCGCCATGGGGAATGCGGCCGATGAGGTGAAAGCAGTCGCCGATTACGTCACCCTTGATGTCGACCACAGCGGGCTGGCGGCAGCGCTGGAAACGTTCCTCTAGCCCAGAAATCGCACCATGAGGTCGGAAAACTCACGAATCCGATGCCGATAGACGCTGTGGCCAGAATCCGGAAAAACGCGCACCTGACAGTTGGGGATCCGCTCGGCAGCGAGTAAGGCATGGCGCACCGGGACAATGGGGTCCTTGGCCCCCCAGACGAGCAGCGTTGGCATCAGCAGCTCGGAAAGGCGGTTCGCCAGGACCGTGGTCTGCCCCTTTATGGTCATTATGCTTTTACCTATGCTCATTCTGAGCAGAGAGGGCGGCGTTATCTTTTCCAGCGGACAGTTTATCTTCCTGACCAGCCACCCTATTGCCCGGAATACAGAGACTATTGTCTTTTTGGTAATGCGATAGAAAATGGGCAGGGACAGAATCCTGGACCAGAGCGCAATCTCCCTGCCGAGGCAGAGGCTGCTGATTAAAACCAGCCGCTTGATTTTATGCGGGAATTCGAGCGCATAGTTCAGGGCGATGCCGCCCCCCAGCGAATGCCCGACGAGGTGGAAATGCCCCAGCCCCAGAATGCGGGAGAAGTCCTCGACGAATGTGACATATGAAGACAGGTCGAAGTCTTCGTAAATCGCCTGGCTGTGGCCAAAACCGGGGAGGTCGGGCAAATAGACCTGGTAATGCCTGGAGAGCTCGGCGGCATTTTCCAGCCAGGCGCGACCGCTGTCGCCACCGCCATGAAGCACCATCAGGGGTTCGCCCTCACCTCCCGTCAGATAGTGGACATCAAGATGCCCCACCTTAACACTCTCCGGACGCAGACCAATGCCATAAAAGCTGCGGCATTCTTTTTCAGTTATATTACGACTTGTCACCCATCCCTCCTGTTTCCAACCATCCGTTTGATTGAAGCTGCTTCTTAAATTCTATAACGAAAAGAGCAAAGAAAGGCTAAAAAGCTATTGCCAAAAGCTTACAAAATTCTTACAAAGTTGCCATAAACCAACGTTAAAGAACGTATCACAAGGCGAATGGTCGCCGGCCAAGCTTATGGTATAATGAAGATGCCTGAGTTCTTCCATGCAACAGAAAGAAAGGCGCCGAAAACGCCTTTCCATATATATTCTAACCGAATAAGGCCGCCGGTGGCAAATCGCCGCCTGTCCGGCCAAAACCTAGCGAATATCATTATAAAGGGGGTACATACATGGCCAAAGTTCAGATGGGGCCCGGAACGACTATCTATCCCATGCCCACGCTCCTTGTTGGCGCCAATGTCGATGGCAAGCCAAACTTCATGACGGTGGCATGGGGCAACATTGCCAATGCCGAACCGCCCATGGCAGCGGTGGCCATAAGGGCCAGCCGCTACACACACATCGGTATTGAACAGAACAAAACTTTCTCCATCAATATCCCTTCCGCCGACCTGGCAAAAGAGGCCGACTACTGCGGCGTTGCCTCTGGCGCCAAGGAGGACAAAGTCCAGAAATGCCGGTTCACCATTTTCTACGGCACGGTGGGCACGGCGCCGATGATAGAGCAGTGCCCGATAAATCTGGAGTGCCGCGTTCTGCATTCCCTGGAACTGGGGAGCCATACGCTATACGTAGGACGGATTGAGGAGGTCCATGTCTCCAGCGACTGCCTTACCGAAGGCGCGATTGATGTTGATAAAGTGAAGCCGCTGGCCTACCTAAGAGAGCCCTGGCGGCAGTATCACACTATCGGTGAAATGCAGGGCAAGGCTTTCCGCATCGGCCTGGAAATCAAGGAGAAAGAATAGGGATACAAAGTGAAAGGTGCCCGACCGGATTCCCACAGCAAAGTGGTGACCACCAGCTGCTATTATGACTGCGGCGGCAGATGCCTTCTGAAGGTACACGTCAATGCAGGCGTAATCACCCGAATCGACACCGGGGCGGGACCGATGCCCGGCCTGAAAGCCTGTCCCCGGGGGCTGGCCCAGAAGGAAATCGTATATGCGGAAAA
>CAYFVI010000160.1:0-2201 GCA_964346525.1 uncultured Dehalococcoidaceae bacterium | reverse complement strand
ACCGAATCCTCAATATAGGTCGGGGAGACATGCACATTCGCCGGGGCCTGCGGGTCCGCGTGGTCGGGCAGGCCAACGGTGGCATAAAGCATCAGCCCCACAAATAGAAGCATAACGAGCCCGTTAAACCACTTCAATCTTCTGACCTCCGCCGGGTAAGGAATAGAGCCACTATGAAGAGCACCCCGCTTATCCCCGCCCCCAGCGTCGCTTCGACGAAAGCAACGTCTATGGCCCCCATCTGGCTGAAGAGCAATGCCACGAAGAAGCTGTATACGGCAAGCGCCGCCACCGCGGCTAAAAGGTCGCGCAGGGACAGCGCCACGAGCGCGGTTATTATCAGAATTACCAGCAACCAGAAATCTATCTGCCAGATCATGACGGCTCGACCCTCTTTTCTTTTGGTTCCGTTTTCCTTCTTGTCCAGGGCTGGAGGCCGGTACGCAATGCCGCCCGGGCAACCGCGTGTGTGGCCGTTGGATTGGCAATCAGGACGAAGAATAAAATGAACAGTATCTTGACGGTGCTCAGTTCCAGGCCATTAAAGACGGCGAGTCCGCTCAGCACCAGTATCGAACCCAGCGTTTCCGACTTGCCCACAGCATGGGTCCTAGCGTAGAAATCGGGAAGGCGGAGCAGCCCCAGAGCGCTGACCGTCAGAAAGAAAACGCCGGCCACCATCAGAATAATGGCTATTATCACTGCTGCCATCAGAGCCTCTCCCCTCCCCGGTCAAAATATTTGCCCAGCACAATGACGATGACAAAGTTGAGCAGCGCGTAGGCGAGGGCGATGTCAATGAACATGTTGACCCGTTCAAAGAGAAAACCGATTAAAATCAGTATGATAAAGCCGTTGGTCCCCACCAGCCCGGCGGCGATTATCCGGTCGAAGATGGTCTTGCCCACCGCCACCCGGTACAGAGAAATAGCGGTAAGCAGGGCGATAAATACGGTGATAACCAGAAGGAAAGAGCTCATCCTTCGAGCTCCTTGAGAGAGTAAACCCAGCGTACCTCTGGTTTCGGCTCTTCCTCCTCCAGGTAAACCTTGGCGATATTGTTCTGCATCTTTCCTTCAACCAGACCTGAGGCCAGGGGTGGCTTCAAGGTATGAATAATATAGTTGCCGTCTTCTAAACTGGTGGTGATGGTGCCCGGTGTCAGGGTAATGGAATTGCCCAACGTTACCTGGGCCATACCCTTGCGCATCCGGGTGCGGAAGAGGAGCAGCACGGGCTCGATAGGCATTCTGGGGTGGAGCACAAGGTAGGCGACCTGGACATTGGCGATGATGATTTGAAGCAGCAGCCAGGGAAGGTAAAGGAGGAAACGCCATATCTGCAGCAGAACCTGCCTTGCCTTGATACCCGCTCGTTCACTGCGCTGGAGGACAGCGTAGAAGAGGTCGTTGGTGATGAAGGTTACCAGCGCGGCGGAAATGGCGCCTATGATGACGTATTTGGCCTGATAGCGACCGGAGAGCAGGAGCCAGAACGCAAACAGGGCGACAAATTGCAGAACGATACTTAACAAGCGGTTTTGACTGCGAAGCGTGGTCTCCGATATGTCCAAAGTGTCTTCTATTTCCGACACTTCTGGTTCGGTAGCAGTGCTTTGGCCCTGCCCTTCAGCGGACATCGTTTCTTCTGCCATAAGCTCAGACCTTCAGTTTCAAAAAGGCTCCCTTTGTTTCGCCTAGGATTTTTTATACTTATACTTATTCATCAATTTTATAAAAGTCAGCGGATATGCTTATCGAATGGATATCTCGAGCAGTAAAACCGATTAGTTTCTATATTGTACCATACTAAATGAGGTAGTATGGCCCTTTTTGCATCCGATTAAGAATCGTCTTCGAAAATCTTTCTCAGGTAGGCTACCGATTTGCGGGCTATCGGCTCGGGGTCTCCTTTGGGAACAATGACCACTGATGCCGAGCCCTCAAATCCCTCTTCCTTGAATACGCTGACAATATTCGGCCAGTCAAGCGCATCTTTCTCGGTGCTGACGCCTGGAGGCAATCGACTTGGCTCATAAAGATGGATATGCCTGGCCTGGCCCCTGGCGGCTCTGATGCCGTGTTCTATCGATGGTTCGGCAACGTAGAGCTGATGGGTATCAAGCATGATGCTGAAACTGGGGCTGCCGATTTTATCGACCATGGCCATGACTTCTTCATTGGTATTGAATAGGCTAGTGT
>CAYFVI010000159.1:0-10941 GCA_964346525.1 uncultured Dehalococcoidaceae bacterium | reverse complement strand
TAGGAGAACAGGCGTATGCGAGCCGTTGTCAGACGGGGCGTTTTCCACATAGGTTGTGGAATGCTAATCGCGCTTTCCGGCCTTTTCCTGCCCCGGAGCGTCGTGTTGATAACGCTCGGAGTCATGGCCCTGCTTTTGTTGGTGCTGGAACTGGCCAGGTTCGTGACCCCGACGGTAAACAGGTGGTTTTTCAGGGTATTCAGGCCTTTTATTCGTGAGGAGGAGGCGGCCAGGGCAACGGGCGCCCTGTATATGCTCATATCCTCCTTTCTGGCCTACCTTGCCTTTGAAATACATATCGCCATGCTCGCAATAGCCTTCCTCGCTGTGGGCGATGCGGTCGGGGCGATTGTCGGAAGCACCGTTGGCAGGGTCAAATCCCTCAAAAAAACGCTGGAAGGAGATATGGCTTGTTTTCTCAGCTGCATCGCCATGGGATTCATATTCTACTTTTCTGGCCTCAGCAGCAATATGACGGTTATCATTGTTGGTTCCGTTAGCGCCACTGTGATAGAGGCAACTCCTCTACCGGTTAACGATAATTTAATGATGCCCCTGTTTTCGGGATTAATGATGTCGCTGGTTTAGCGCCTCATTCATCTGCGGCTATAAGGAATCACTGCGGAAATTTCAGACCTTGACAGCTACCAAGTTATGATTTATTCTATCTATACCTAGAACTTCTAGGTATATAGGGCTTAAAGGCATTTACGGGATGGACGGGCGCAGGACAATTGCCGGGCAAGAATTAAAGGGAATGTTTGCCGCTGGGCTGGACTGGTTTGAGAAAAGCGTCTCTGAAATCGATGCTTTAAACGTTTTTCCGGTGCCTGACGGCGATTGCGGTACCAATATGCTGCTGACGACGCGTTCCAGCCTGGATGAAGCTTCTAAAGTCCACGAAGGAAGCATATCATCCGTGGCGCAGGCTATGGCCAAAGGGGCGCTCATGGGTGCCAGGGGCAACAGCGGCGTTATCCTGTCCCAGATATGGCGCGGTCTGGCCAGCAGTTTAAAGGAGAAAGTAACTATAGATGGTAAGGACCTGGCCGAGGCCCTGATTCAGGCCTCGGAAATGGCCTACCGCGGATTAAGCAATCCGGTGGAGGGGACAATCCTGACCGTAATCAGGGAAGCGGCACAGGCGGCGGAAAAACGGGCGATGGATGGCAATGGCAGCGTGGCATCGGTTCTGGAAGCCGCAGTTGCGGCCGCGAAGGAATCAGTTGCCAATACGCCCAGCCTGCTCCCGGTATTGAAGGAGGCGGGAGTGGTAGATGCCGGCGGGCAGGGACTTTATACGCTGCTGGAAGGAGCTCTTCTCTATCTAAAAGGTGAAACAGACCGCATAAAATCAGATAAGTCAGAGGTTATCTCCAGCCGTATCCCGTTAGCAACGAAACAATGGCAGGATTCACGTGAGGAAGAGGTGCCCTTTGGCTATTGCACCGAGTTTATCCTTCAGGGGGAAAATCTGAATCCCGACGAAATCAGGCAGGAACTGGGGAAGCAGGGGCAGTCCGTGATTGCCGTGGGCGACCCGAATATGGTGAGGGTTCACGTACATGTCCTTGACCCCAGCGATGTTATCCGCTACGCAGTATCTCTGGGCACCATGCATAAAGTATATATACGCAATATGGATGAACAATACGCAGATTTTCTCGCCATGCAGAAGGAAAGAGGATTGCCGACTGCTGATATGGCAGTAGTCGCGGTTGTGGCCGGGGAAGGGCTGTCCCGGATTTTCACCAGCCTGGGTGCATCTGCCATTGTACCCGGCGGGCAGACCATGAACCCCAGCACCGGAGATATCCTCAAGGCTGTAGAAGCCGTGCCGTCGGAAAAAATCATCATATTGCCCAATAACAAAAATATCGTGCTCACTGCCCAGCAGGTTGAGTCATTAACTAAAAAGAGCATTAAGGTGATACCGACCGAGACCATTTCTCAGGGCGTGACCGCTTTGATGGCATTCGATCCCGGGACTGACTTTGAAACCAACGTGAAACGGATGGAACGGGAAAAGTCCACCGTGAAAACAATAGAGGTCACCCATGCCGTCCGCTCCACCAGACTGAACGGTTTGAACATAAAGAAAGAGCAGGCTATTGGCTTCGTGGATGGAGAACTGCTTTCCGTGGCCGACAAAACAGGTGATGTTATCAATGACCTCTTTACCAAGATTGACCTGGATAGTGATTCAGTCGTCACTATATACTACGGGGCGGGCACTGGACCAGATGAGGCGGAAAATGTGGCTGAGGCTATCCGCCAGCAATACCCCATGCTTGAGGTTGATGTGGTTGATGGCGGTCAGCCTCATTATAATTATATTGTTTCTGTGGAATAAGTACCCCTAAGAGAATACAGTCGCAATCTGCCCATTACTTTGTTTCTTCAGAATCTTCCGATGATATGTTCCGTCTCATTTTCGCCAGCTGGGCATTTATTATGGCATTCGTATCATTTTTAAGGCTCTCTAATTGATTCTCGGTAAGGCTGGCGATATTTCCTAACTTGTATTGTATCAGGCCGATAGTCTGTTCTTGCTTACCCCGGCGAGGAAGTAGAAAATAGGAACTCACCGGAAGGAGAAAATAAGCGCTGGCACTGGCAATTATCGTACCGTAGAAAAGCAAACACCCCAGTACGGTCCAGATACCATAAAGAATATGCCCGGCTGCTGTCACCGGTTCACGTATTGCGCCTGCCGTCGTCATAAGCATAACTGCATCCCAAAGAGCTTCTCCATAACTAGGTACATTTGATGCGGGAGCGTTAACCTCTGCGAAATAAATACCGACGGCAAATAATAAGAGCAATACCACGAGTATCGGTGCCATAAATAAAAATGGAGTTTCCAATGTGATTTCTCTTATGACTCCGAATATTTCTTGCCAGGTAATGTTACGTATTCGCATTCCCCTTCTTCTTCTGACACGTATCACCTTGTCCCCGGGTAGTCCGGTATATATTTGTTCTTGTTCTGATTCCTCTGGGCTTTCCATTAGAACCTCCTTGCTGCTATCATAACGCCTCACGCAGACTGGCAAAAATGCCGAATGAAATTGCCTGCTGTAGAGTCAGTACTTCTATTATGCTACAATGATTTTCAGAAATCTATATCTGTGATACTTCAACTTATCGGTAACAAGATGTATATTATCAAAAGATATACTCGTTATTATTTCGGTTTCAACTGAGATTCCAGTTGTGACGACGCTGACAGCCTGTATGGGCATGAATGTTAGATGAGTGAAACCTGGCACCCGAAACCCGGCGACAAAGTGATACACCGACTGAGAAGGGTACACCTGAGGCGTGTATTACGAGTGCCTGACCTCTTCAGTGCCGGATACGGAAATGTTGGCTCATCAATATACTATGCCTTGGGTATTGTAGCCCTGGTGGCAATGGGGGCAACTCCCGTTGTACTGGGTATCGCGGGCTTACTGTTCATATTTACCTCTCTCACTTATGCCGAAGGCACATCCATGTTCCCAGAGTCGGGTGGGTCGGCTAGCTTCAGCAGGCACAGCTTCAATAATTTTACCGGTTTTACTGCGGGCTGGGCCCTTATGCTTAGCTATATTGTCACCATCTCCATTTCGGTATTCACTATCCCCCCCTATTTGGGACTCTTCTGGGGACCCTTAAAAGACACGGCTGTAATCAGCACCGCAGTATCCATCGGAATCGTAGTTTTTCTGATGGCCGTTAATATCATCGGTGTCAGGGAAACATCCCTGATGAATATATTGTTGGCCATCATCGACATAGCCACTCAGCTTTCAATAATAATAATCGGCCTGATATTCATTTTTAACCCGGCAATTGTCTGGCATCGAATAATCGATAATTGGCCCACCATTGACAACCTGATTATGGGTATAGCTTTGAGCACCATTGCTTACACAGGGATAGAGACTATGTCGCAAATGGCCGAGGAAACCCGTCGGCCAACGATAAGGGTACCGAGGGCGCTGATTCTCATGATAGTGACGGTGCCGGTAGTATTCATGGGTCTTTCCGTGGTTGCCTTCTCGGCGATGACGCCCGTTCAGTTGGCGTCCGAATGGTCACGCGACCCGGTGGCAGGGATAGCGGCCAATCTGCCTTTTGTACTTCTGCGAGATATCCTCAGGCCGATTATCGCCATACTTGCGGCTTCGATATTGCTAATAGCGGCCAACGCGGGCATCATGGGCATTTCGAGGCTTTCCTACTACATGGCAAGTCACAATCTGCAGCCTGCGCTTTTCAGTCGCCTTCATTCCAGATTTAAAACTCCATATTTTTCCATAATAGTATTCTGCATAGTAGCCATTTTGATATTGATTCCAGGTTTTTTTGCCACTGACGTCTTCAAAAATATGGGAGCGTTATACGCTTTTGGTTCTCTTCTATCGTTTATGTTCGCACATGCCGCGATAATTGGTCTGCGCATAAAGAATCCGCAGGTAGAACGACCTTTTAAGATTGGACTGAACATAAAGATCAAGCAATGGGAAATTCCAGTCAGTGCTATTCTCGCCTTGATACTTCTTTCCGCTATATGGATTATTATTCTGGTTACTCAACCGTACAGCCGCTATGTGGGCGTGGTCTGGATGGCAATCGGCTTAATGTTTTATTATCTGTTCCGCCGCAGGACTCGCATAGTTGATAGGTCCCGCTAGGGCAAATAGCCCTCTTTATTTCTTTGGTCAGGAAGTACCGCCCCGTATTCTGGACTTCTCGGTAGTCACGCGAGTGGATATTATTGTAACACACGGCCGCCGGATAATTCGTGCTCTGGCGCTCTTTAAGTCCTAGAAATCATCTCTGGCATTGGGATATAATAGAGGTTGTAACCGCTCTGATTTTCCTGCGGGACGAGGTGTTTGTATTGGGAGCCAGTGAATTAAAGTCTCGAGTTATCCGTGAAATTGAAAACCACCGTAACGAGCTCAAAGATTTAAGCCTGCGGATACACAGCCGTCCCGAACTCGCTTTCCAGGAAGAAAAAGCGGTCTCCTGGCTCACCGATTACCTTCAGGGAAAGGGCTTCTCTGTTGAAAAGGGCATTTGCGGACTGACAACGGCCTTCCGGGCGACTTACGGGAAAGGAAAGCCGGTAATCGCCTTTCTGGCAGAATATGACGCACTGCCCAAGCTCGGCCATGCCTGTGGACATAATATCATTGCTACCAGCGCGGTTGGCGCCGGAATGGCCGCCAAACTGGCGGTGGATGAGCTTGGTGGCACAGTGCAGGTAGTGGGCACGCCGGGCGAAGAAATGTACGGCGGCAAGGTTTATATGGTGAGGAAGGGAGCCTTTAAGGGCTTGGATGCAGCTATGATGGTACATCCAGCAGGGCTGAACACCGCGGCCACCAAATTCCTCGCCTGCCAGACGCTGGAGGTCGAGTTTTTCGGCAAGCCAGCTCATGCTGGCGCCAGACCTGAAGCCGGCATCAATGCTCTGGAAGCCATGCTCATGTCCTTTGCTGCCATCAATTCGCTGAGGCAGCATATCAGGGACAGTGCCCGCATCCATGGCATCATCACCGATGGTGGTGAAGCGGCCAATATCGTGCCGGCGCATACCGCGGGTCATTTCATGGTTCGCGCTGCGGAGGACAGCTATCTCGATGAGCTCAAGGAAAGGGTACTGAATTGCTTCGCCGGCGCCGCGATGGCTACCGGCGCAAAGCTGAAATACCGGTGGGGAGAGACACGCTACGCTCCACTGCGCAATAATTTCACGCTGGCCCGTATGTTCCGGAATAACCTGCAATCGCTGGGCAGACGGGTTCACCTTGATGACCCCCGGATAGGTATCGGCAGTAGCGATATCGGCAATGTCAGCCAGGTGGTTCCCAGCATTCACCCGCTAATCGCTATAGCTTCGGCCAGAGCGTTAACTCATTCCCCGCAATTTACGGAAACGGCGGCCTCGGAAGCGGGCACCCGTGGTCTTCTTGACGCCGCCAAGGCGCTGGCGATGACCGCTATTGACTTGATGGCTGATTCGACAATGTTGAGCAAGGTAAAAAAAGAGTTTGAGCAGGATAGAGATTAAGGATAAAAGCGGGTTCTTTGAGGGGAATAAATGATTATTGCCGTTGATGCTTCAGGCGGGGACTATGCACCCCATGAAATCGTGAAAGGGGCGGTGAAGGCAGCCGGCGAGTATGGGGTGGAGGTGGCGCTGGTGGGGAAGAAAAAAGTGCTCCACGTGCTGGCGGGCCGGTATCTAAAAAAGCATGAGGTCAGGATTGTTGGGGCCAGCCAGGTCATCGAGCCTGACGAGACCCCGATAAAAGCGATACGCAGCAAGCCAGACTCATCGATAGTTGTTGGCGTTAACCTGGTGAAGGAGGGGAAAGCCGCCGCTTTTGTCTCCGCAGGCAACACCGGAGCGGTACTTTGTGCTGCTTTGTTCGGGCTGGGCAAGATAAAGGGCATTGAACGCCCGGCGATTGCCTGTATCATGGATATCACTCCTTCAACTCCAGCCCTGCTGATTGATGCCGGCGCCAATGTTGAGTGCCGCCCCAACCATCTTGTCCAGTTTGCCGAGATGGGGGTTGTCTACAGCCAGCACGTGCTCGGTATAAGCGAGCCGCGGGTCGGCCTGCTCAGCAACGGCGCCGAAGAGGCGAAGGGAAACCAGCTGGTTCAGGAAAGCTATAAGCTTTTAGAAAAGGCCAAATATCTGAATTTCATCGGCAATGTTGAAGGTCACGATATTTTGAAAGTGACGGCTGACGTGGTCGTGACCGATGGTTTTACCGGAAATGTCGTGCTCAAGACAATCGAGGGCATGAGTGACACATTTCTGGGCTCGGCGCGACAGATAGGGCACGTCATTTCCAGCGCCTATCACTTCAGGGGTCGTGACCTGCTCCGCGACCTCGGGCTTGGTTCCTGGGTCAACCGGATAGACTACCGGGAATACGGAGGTGCGTGTCTGCTCGGCGTGAATGGGAATATCATCATCGCCCACGGGCGCAGTCAGGCCAAGACCATTAAAAACGCCATCGGCATTGCCAAACATATGGCGGAAGAAGATATAGCACGGGTAATCAAGGAGGAAATTCATGAGCAAGCCAGTGGAAGTAAATGACAGCAACTTCGACCAGAGCGTGTTGCAATCGAAAACGCCGGTACTGGTCGATTTCTGGGCGGTGTGGTGTGGTCCCTGCCGCATGGTAGCACCGGTGGTGGAGGAACTGGCCGGTGAGTACGAGGGCAAGATAACCGTGGCCAAGCTGAACGTTGATGAGAACCCGCGGACGGCCAGCCAGTACGGCATCATGAGCATTCCGACGTTGCTCATATTCAAAGATGGGGCCCCGGTTTCGAACATCGTTGGCTTCAGGCCGAAAGCGGAGCTCAAACGCAGCCTCGACGCTGTTCTATAACTGGCAAACAAACAGGGTCGGTTATTCGGGAGGTTTAAATTGACAGCAAAGCGGTATGATGTGGTGATAATCGGGGGTGGTCCTGCCGGGCTCACCGCCGGTATTTATGCGGCCCGGGCAAGGCTGAAAAGCCTGCTTATCGAGAAAGGAGCCACGGGCGGCTGGATAGTCAATGCCGGCCTGGTGGAGAACTACCCCGGCTTCGCCGAAGGTATCAGTGGTCTGGAACTCGCGGAAGCAATGAATCAGCAGGCTTTGAAATTTGGACTTGAAACGTTAACCGCAGAAGTAAACGGACTTCATTTGGACGGCGAGCAGAGGGTGGTAAAGACGAGCGAAGGAGACGTTGTCGCCAGAGCGATCATCGTCGCCGGCGGCTCGGACCGGGTCAAGCTGGGAGTCCCCGGCGAGGAGGAATTCACCGGCCGCGGCGTGGCCTATTGTGCCGTCTGTGATGGCTATTTCTATAGAGATGTCCCGGTAGCCGTGGTGGGCGGGGGCAACGCCGCCATTAATGAAGCTCTGGAGCTCACCAAATTTGCTTCAAAGGTCACGATTATTCATCGCCGCGATGAGCTGCGCGCCACCAAGATTCTTCAGGAAAGGGCCTCTGCCGAACCCAAAATAGAATTTTCGTGGAACACGGTGGTCGAATCTATCGAAGGGGAGGATACGGTTAAAAGGCTTCGACTGAAAAACGTCAAGAACGGAGAAAAATCCGCCCTGGACATATCCGGCGTCTTCGTGGCGGTTGGTTTCAGGCCAAATACAGGATATTTGAAAAGCGTTCTCACCCTGACTGAGGATGGCACCATAATCACCAACGAAAAGATGGAGACCGATGTGCCGGGCATTTTTGCCGCCGGCGACATAAGGTCGAGTTCAATACGACAGGTTGCTGGTGCGGTGGGGGATGGCGCGGTGGCCGCAATATATGCCGAGCGGTACATCGCCGGCAAATAAAATATTATTCCTCTTCTTGGCAGGGCATTAACGGGGTGAAGTATAATTGGAGCAAGGAGATAGCGTATGAAAGTCGTTTTCATTGAAGATGTGCTCAATGTGGCCGAGGCCGGAGATATCAAGGAAGTAGCCGATGGCTACGGGCGCAATTACCTTATTCCAAAGAGGCTGGCGGTGCTGGCTGATGCCCGGGCAACGCAAATAGTTGAAGCCCAGAAGAAGAGGAAGGCCCGGATAGAGGCGGAGACCGAAGCGGAGATGCGGGAACTGGCCAAGCAGTTGGAGGGGCTGGACATAGTTATAAAGGCCAAAGCAGGAGCCAAAGACAGGCTGTACGGGTCAATTACAAATACCGATATTGCCGAAGAGGTGAGCAAAAGCGCCGGCCTGGAAATTGATAAAAGAAAAATCGAGCTGGAAAAACCTATCCATGAGATAGGCAGCTATGAGATAGAAATCAGGCTGACCAAGGATATAGTGCCCAGGGTCAAGCTCAGTGTCATCGAGGAGGAGGCGGAGGTCAAGGAGAAGAAGGAGAGCACGGCCAAGAAAGAGAAAAAGGCGAAGAAGGAGAAGAAGGCGGAGAAGGAGAAGGAGGCGGAGAAGGTGGCGGAAGAAGCGGAAACCGAACCCGAAGCCCAGGAGGAGACAGGGCAGGGTGTATAACGACAGGTTGCCTCCTCATGACCTTGATGCTGAGGAGGCCGTCATTGGCTCGCTGCTCATCGACGGCACGACTATTTACAAAATCGCTACCGTCTTGAGCAAGGGTGATTTCTACCAGGAACGGAACCAGTGGCTGTATGAGGCCTGCCTCGGCCTGTACGAGCGCAATGAGGCGATAAACCAGATAACCGTGGCGCAGGAGCTAGCCAGGCGGGACAAACTGGAGGTGGTTGGTGGGGCTGCATTTCTGAGCCACCTGATTTCCGTATGTCCAACACCGCTGGATATCGAGCACTATGCCCAGATTGTCTACCGGCTCTCCATTATGCGGGGACTTATCGGTGCTGCTGACCAGATTGCCCGTGTCGGCTATGAGTCGGGTCCGGATGTTGACACCAGCTTAAGTCGGGCGGAGGATATTCTGTTCCGATTACGCCACGGGCATGGTGAGCGTGACTTCGTTCACATCCGTCAGGTTCTGGACCGGTATTTTGAGGCGGCTCCGCCGCCGGAGGAAGAGGGACGTGCCCGTGAGCAGATGCCTTACGTCCTTTCCAACTTCGTCGGTCTCGACGAATTCCTGGGCGGATTTCAGCGCTCCGACTTGGTTATCGTTGCCGGCCGACCCAGTATGGGGAAGTCAAGTTTGGGTCTCAGCATAGCCCGTAATGTGGCTGTAGAGCAGAAGGCGTGTGTGGCCCTGTTCAGTCTGGAAATGGCCCGGGAGTCGGTTGTCCTGCGTTTCCTCGCCACCGAATCGGGGGTGAACTCGCGTCGGGTCAGGTTTGGCCTCCATACCGAGGACGAGGAAAGACGTATCATGGAGGCCACCGGCATCCTTTCCGAATCAGCCATCTTCATTGATGACTCTCCCCAGCTAAGGGTGGTGGAAATGCGCAGCAAGGCCAGGCGGCTCCATTTTGAGAGGGGCGTGGACCTGATTATCGTCGATTACCTGCAGCTGATGCAGGGTGAGGGGCGGGGTGAAAACCGCGTTCAGGAGATCAGCTATATTTCCCGCTCTCTCAAAGCGCTGGCCCGTGAACTGAATGTGCCGGTAATCGCCGTCTCGCAGCTAAGCCGGGCGGTGGAATGGCGGGCATCACATATTCCACAGCTGGCCGACCTCAGGGAAAGCGGCAGCATTGAACAGGATGCCGATGTGGTGATATTCATCTACCGTGATGAATACTATCACAGCGAGGAGGAATGGCAGCTGCAACACCCTGACCGTGATTACCCGCGGGAGGAAGCCGATATCATTGTGGCCAAGAACAGAAATGGCCCTACCGGGCAGATAAAACTGCGGTTCCGACATAATCTGGCCACCTTCTATAACTACGAATATCCGGTGAGTAGCGAAGAGCCGACGTTGCTATGAGTCAGTTCAGCGGCTTCCCAGCCAGAATGGAATTTACCCCTGTCCCCAACTATTTCCTCAGTGCCGTGCTGTCCCAGATAAATGACATCCGGGAACTGAAAACAACCCTGTACGTGCTGGCGACGCTCTATCGTAAAAAAGGCCATCCCCGCTTTGTTACCTATCGCGAGCTGCTGGGGAATGACGGACTGATGAAAAGCCTGAAAAAAGAGGGCGAAGCGACGGAGGAATTGCTGCGTCGGTCGTTGCAGATGGCCAGCCAGCGGGGGACCTTTATCCACATTGCTCTGGCCCGGGATGACTCAGCCGAAGATATCTATCTTCTCAATACCGAAACGGACCGAAGAGCCGCTGCCAGAATCGAAAGCGGCGAACTCAAACTGAGCGGACTCAAAGCAACCGAGAAGGGCCACGTTGAGCTTGAGGAACCGCCGGACATCTTCACCCTGTATGAGCAGAATATCGGCATGCTGACCCCGATAATCGCCGACGAGCTGCGCGAGGCGGAAAAGCTGTACC
>CAYFVI010000158.1:0-3679 GCA_964346525.1 uncultured Dehalococcoidaceae bacterium | reverse complement strand
ATGTGAGGCACCCGCCACCGCTTCTGAATATGCTTTCCTGCCCAGGCCGATAGCCAGTAATGGCTGTAAACTAGGTCATAGCCCAGGCGGTTACGCCTGCGGAAATCCTCGAGGCGTCTGACAAAATCGGGGAGGTGAGAATATACCGCCAGCTTGTGTATTTCCTCGTCTTCGCCCGCTCTGAGATGAATGAGGCGGGCATTCGGTCCCAGTTCATATATTATCTTATCCCTAGGGTCGTGAACCCTGGTATATATATCAACTCGATGCCCCATCCTGCCCAACTCACGTGCCAGTTCCAAGACGTAAACGCTCATGCCGCCGGTGTCTCTCGTGCCCAGCTTGCCCACTGGACAGCTGTGCGCGCTGAGCATGGCTATCCTGAGTGATTTTTCATTCGACAAAATATCTATCTCCTTACCCTTATCTGAGCGTTATCCGGCAATTGTACAATCTGATTTCGCTGCCCCCCAGTTCGTATTTATACCTCTCAGCCCCCTTGAGAAAGTCCCATTTTTTTCTGCCCTGATTGATGCTCTCTCTGATACAGAGGACCTTGGAAAGCAGACCAGCACTCAAAGAATCGTACTGAGGGTCGTAGGCGCTGTTATACAGGTACATCGCCCCTTCGTAGTCAAAGCTCATGGTCATCGCCACAGGCTGCGATTCCACTTCTAGGGTACCATATCGCAGCAGTTCGATTCCCGCCATGGCCTCAGCCAGCGACCGGAAGAACGTCTCCATCTGCGCGGTCATGAAATCCGCTTTTTCTCCACGGCTCAGGGAAAAGAGTTTTAAAAACATGTCGGTCATACCTTGCGCATCTTCTGGTCTGACCTCATGGCAACGATATTGCACATCCCCGGCTCCCCACAGCCTTCTCAGTTTGCGCCTTACCTCGTGACGCTGCTTCTTGTCCAGCCCGTTCAGATATTCCTCCCAGTTTTTGGGTAAAGCCATCTCCACGGTTACGTCGCCTTCCCCGCAGACGGCGCTACCGCCACGTTTTTTTACCACGTTTATCAGGTTCATAACCACGCTTGAGTCCGGCCTCACCGGATTCAGCTTCAGTAGCTGGATGCTTTTCCCGGCCAGGTCATCAAGCAGAGCATTGAAAAATTCGACCTCTCTTCCAGGTACGATGATGAAATCCTGGTAATCGCAGACGTCAGGACTACCCACGAAATGAGCTTCCCTGCCTTTGAGATAAAGCGGAGCGATACCGATAATATCCGAATTATCCCTCGCTACTGCTAGGTATAATTCCGCCTCCGGCTTGAAATTACGCCACCAGACCTCAAGCCAAGCCGGTAATATAAAAATAGAACCCCACTTCAACCCGGAGTCAGGGTCATTCCAGTATGAAGTGAGGCGGTCGAAACTCTCCTCAGTGACGGTATAATTCATATTTAGCTAACAGTGTATCATCTTGTGCCGTTTGAAATCAATTCCGCAGGTACGTCCTTACTTTTTCATCTCATCTTTCTTTCCTCTAACATTGAACCGGTATGCCTCGGGCCGGCCAAAATCATGGAAAAATGTCCTCATACGCATTCTGGTCTCTGACGACAGCGCCCTCACGTTCCCTGGGAACTTTGAGATGTCAATTGAGGAAACACGTGCCTGAAAACCGGAAAGGTCTGGCGCTGGAATCGAAGCTATTTTCTGGTAGTAGCTAGCTATTTTATGACGGTCAAGCGAATAAAACCAGATATATAAATAGTTCAGGCCCATCTTCTCCAGCAGCAGGAGCATGACGGAGGTGATGACAATACTGCCCAGCACCACACCGTAGGTAAGGCTTCTGATCATTTCCCCACCCACCACTCCAGCCTGGACAGGAATGGTCGCCAGGACGGCAGCGGCCAGGCCTTTGGGCACCATGATGGCCACGATTGACGCGTCTTTGGCCGGTACGGGCTTTCTCACCGTCAGCTTCACCACCGGGATGCGCAGCAGGAAGATAGCGCCGGTGAGAATCAGCGACAGCTGGATGAGCCAGCCGCTAATCAATTCCAGGGAAATGCCCAGGTAAACGAAGAAGAATGTTTTCAGCAGGAAGGCGACCTCACTGAAGAAGGCTTTCTCGGCAGAGCTCAACCCTTCTACTTCACTTGCCTGCGGCCTGCGGAATATATAATAGCGTATCGACTCCACATTTCCGATAGTAATGCCGAAGGCCAGCGCAGCAATGGCCCCGCTGAAATTCAGCATCTCGACAACACCATAGATGATGAAGACGAAGGCGGCAGTGGTAAACATGGCATTTTTTATGGCATGTATACGGTTCAACAGTCTTGACCAGAGGAAGGCACCGGCCACGCCGAATACCACCGCCACCAGAAAAGCGGCAATCAAATTTCCGGTAACCGTCGCCCACTGGAATTCTCCCAGCAAGTAGGCTTCAACCAGGGCGATGGTGATGACGATACTGAGCACATCGTTGACCGACGATTCAAGGGATAGCATGGTCTGGCTGTTCTTCCTCATCCTGAGCTGCTTGACCATAGGGATGACGACGGTTTCCGATATCGAGCCAACAATGGCACCCAGAATAAAGGCTGGAATCAGCTCCAGGTCGGTAAGCCAGAGAGCAAGTCCGGCAACCGCTCCCATGGAGAGGAAAAAAGTCAACGTGGCCAGCGCCATGGCACCGCCCACTGCCGAACGCAGGCTTATGAGCTCCAGCGCGGTGCCGCTTTCAAAGAGAATGATAATCAGCGTCACCATGGTCAGAATCGGCCCCACCGTGCCGAAATCTTCCGGCGAAGCCAGGCCCAGTACTGGACCGACACAGATGCCGATGGCGATCAACAGTAGAACGTCAGGAATTCTGGTCCGGCTGAAAATGGCGATGAAGATATGGGCCAGAAAGACCAGAACACCGACGAAGACGATGACGGGCGCAATATCCTGCATTTACTAGACACCTTTTAGCCTTGATAATGGATACTTTAGGCAGCCAAGCCCGCTTTGTCAAGAGCCGGTTTTGTGTTGAGAGTGCTGATATAGTATAATGTCTCCGGTTCTTTGAGCGGAGGAAAGTATTTCGTCATGAGTAAAAAGTCCCAGACTGACATTAAAACATTCATTGAAAACGTAAATAAGAAAGACAAGCGCAAAGGCAGCAAAATAAACTTTCCCTGGATGAAACGCAAAGGGAAGTCATCTAGCTAGACTCTATATGGCTCAGCACCGATTCAAAAGGGTGGCCGACGCGAGAGAAATCAGGCTGGTAGGTATCTGAAGCATCCATTTCCTGCACCCAGCCATTCTCAATTCCGAATTCATCAAGTACTCCTATGACCTCTTCAAATTCCCGCACAGTGATTTTCCGGCTCAGCAGAGGTATCCGTGGCGCAAGGTGGGCGGGGTAATACTGAGCCATGATGCTGACGGTGACCTCCGGGGAAATCTCATTGCTGAGCCAGGCCAGCGACTCCCGGCTTCCTGCCAGCCCGTTGGGCAGGATAAGATGCCGCACAATCAACCCTTTCTGCGCAATGCCGCTTTCGTCTACAACCAAGTTCCCAGCCTGCTGGTACATTTCCTCAATCGCACCTCTGGCCTGCTCCACATAGTCGGGAACATGAGAAAATCTACGTCCCCAGCTATTGGAGGCATATCTGAGGTCCCCAAGGTAGACGCTGATGATGCCATCAAGTGCCCGCAGAGTATC
>CAYFVI010000157.1:0-2267 GCA_964346525.1 uncultured Dehalococcoidaceae bacterium | reverse complement strand
ACCGAAGTAATCCTGTCGATTGCCTGAAACAGGTCTTCGCCGCGTTCTTCGCTGTGCAGGCTGATGCCGTTGCCGTTTACACTGGCGCGCACCATGAAATGTTGTCGGGGAGATTTGGTTTTTTCTTGGTTTATTTCCACAATGGACTCGATGATGTTGGGGAAATGGCGGGTCAATTTCTCGATTTTGCGCTCCACGTATCCGCGTACTTCCGGAGATACTTCCATATTCTGTCCCGTAATTTGCAGCTCCATCTTTTCACTCCTGACTATCAAATCTCTCGTGCCATGACCAGTCCCCATACCGAGTTGGCCCCGCTGGCTTTTAACACAGCAGCACAGGCATCCAGCGTGGTTCCCGAGGTGGCGACATCATCAAGCAGCAGCACATGTCTGTCCCGGAGCCGGTTGTCGCGGCAGGTAAAGGCATCGGCGATATTCCGTTTCCGTTCTTCTGCGGTCGTCGTTCGGGCCTGCGGGGGTGTATGTCTCAGGCGAATAAGAACATCGGTGACTACCGGCATATTTATCAGTTTTCCCAGTTGCTGTGCCAGTAGCTCCGCCTGATTGTAGCCGCGCTCTCGCAAACGTTTCCGGTGCAGGGGCACCGGTATCAAAGCATCCACGCCCAGCGGGCTGGCGACAAGGTATTCCTGCAGCATTCCGGCCAGAGGGACTGCCAGCGCTCTCAGGTTCTGGTACTTGAGCTCGTGGATTGCCTCGCGCATAACTCCGTCGAAACGAAACGGAGAACGGATACCGTCTATGGCCGCCTGCCAGCCTATACAATCGGGACACAATATCTCGCTGGCCTGGGGCCGGCCGCATCTAGGGCAGGTGGGGGGCACTATCCGTGGCAGAGACTGCCGGCAGGAAAGACAGATAAAGGCGCCTTCTTTGCCACAGCCGACGCAGTACGACGGAAAAAGGAAATCAAGTGCTGCCCCCTTTAGTTTGGCTAACTGAGCAAGCACGTTATCACCAAAATATGAGGTTCTTACGGAAAGCTGGTTTGCTATCGGGCGCGGGCGTTGTGCAGCGCGCCGCTCATAATTGGCTCGTTAAGATAGACATCACCATTCCTGATCTTCAGGTTGAAGCCACATTCAGGATTGGTGCAAACCCAGGCTTTATAGTGAATCTCCGCCCCCTGGCTGCCGAAATCGGAAAGGGGCACCAGGTCACCAGTCTGACATTTCTGACATTTGGGGAAATTAAGCTGTTCCATGAGGTCCTCCTCCCATCCTTAAGTTGTTTTTCAGTATACACTTAACTATAACCTTTTGACAAGCTCTTTTTCAAACTGACTGCGGTAATTTGGCGGTAAACGGCGCCTTCTGTGGTCAGTTGGCTCTGCATCAGGCTGATGCTTTTCGCCGTGAAGCGATGAGTTGTCTCAAATCTGGCATCGGCGACCAGTTGTCCCAGACGTTGCTGGTCGGCTGGTGTTGCCTTTTCTCTGACGCGGGCCAGGGTCAGATGAGGGGTAAAGGGCCTTGACTCCCGGCCAAAGCCCAGCGGCACCAGGCTGGCATCAATGTTTTGCTGGAGCTGTTTCAAACGGTTAAAATCTTCTCCCCCCAGGCCTACCCATACCACCCGGACGCGGTTGAAGTTGGGAAAGACGCCCAGCCCTTTTACCTCAAGCGAAAGAGGGGAAAAGCCCCGGGCCGCTTGCTCTATGGCACCGGTAACATCGTTGATTACGGCGGTGGCGATGCTGCCCAGAAACTTCAGGGTCAGGTGTATGCCGTGCGGGTCAACCCACTTCACTTGGGGCTGATTGTTCGTCTGCAGTTCGGTCTGTAATTCGGCAAGTGCTGCCCTTATGTCATCAGGCAGTTCGATGGCGATAAACGAACGAATCTGCTCCATTCCTAAAGCTTCAGTATCCGCTGGGCATTGCCGGATAGAATCAGGGCCTTCTCTTCTTCGGTTAAAGTCGACGAGTTGATTTCCTGGAGCAGGCGGGTTTGCGACAGCACTGGGTAATCGCTGCCGAAGAGTATCTTGTCCGCGCCGGCCAGCTGGCTGCCCAGAGCATATATCTGGGGCTGGTATAGAAACGGTGAAGCGGCGGTATCGAAGTAGACATTCTGCAGTGCTTTCTGTACCTCGGGCATCAGCTCGTAAAAAGGCAGGCCACCTCCCCAGTGGGCACAGACGATGGTGACATCGGGATAGCGGGTGATGAAGGGATACAGCACGTCCGGGGTAATGATTCCTTTACCGGGGTAGTCATGGCCGGCAGGTTCGGAGGCGTGGGTG
>CAYFVI010000156.1:0-2025 GCA_964346525.1 uncultured Dehalococcoidaceae bacterium | reverse complement strand
AAGCACAGCCAGGGCGTGAAGGTGATTGAGTAGCTGGGGTACAGAAAAGCAGGTTCATCATGATTTAAAAAAGGCGGCCAGGCGTTGGCGGATTTCTTCACGGTCGGGCGGGCAGCCAGCCACGCCGTTTGTCTCTTCATCGGCAATAGCGCATTCGCCGACCAGCAGGTAAGCCCTGTCTTCAGGGATCTCGGGTTCGGTGCCGACGCAGATGCGCAGCGGCATTTCCAGCTTTGCGCTGCGCTCACTCAACCTGAGGAGTTCGGAAAGCAGCGGGATGAAGCAGCCGCTGCATGCCCTATCCCGGCCGCTTATCTCAAGCCGAGGGAAACTGCGGTTCAGCTGCTCCTGCGGCAGCTTGGCTTTGAATTTCAGCCGCTTCAGTTCCTCGCCGATGATATCTATTCTGGTTAGGTCATTCTCCCCTAGCCCGGCCGCTGCGCCCAGAGTTACCGTCGGCACGGTGTCCGGGTCTATGCCCATGAGCGCACAGCCGACCGCGTCCACGGCGACGACGTCGGTACTGGCCAGCAGCAGTCGCGCACCGAGAGGCTGCCTGACCATGGAGTAACCGATGCTGCCAAGAGTCTTGGCGGTGGCGTCTATGATGTTAAGCGCCGGCCGGACTATCCTGTTCAGCTCGACGATGGCATGGCTGAGGTCTTTCTGCTGGTGGAAGCGCGGCTTGTCCTCCCGTTTCAGGCAGCCCTTCAGGTTTTTCACCGCTAGCGTGACCGTGGTCTGGTAGTGCGTTTTCATTACCGGCACGTTTATCAGCTTGTCGCAGGTGAAAGCAAGTTCTGTCACCCGGAATTCATCGGGCGTGGCTTTTGAGAAGTTGCGGAAGGTGCGAAATTCGTGCTCGTCAAAAAGCGCCCACTCGATGCCCAGGCGGTCGGCAACCTCGCTGATGCCGGTCTGGGTGAAGCAGGGCCTGAGGCGGGACTCTGACTGGTAATAGCTCGGTCCCTCCCCGATAATCACCCGGCTGGCGCCGGCATCGAGACAGTACTTTGCCACCGCCTCGACCATTCTGGGATTGGTTATCTCACCGCTGTCAGGATCGCTGGGCTCATACAGGTTTGGCTTGATGAGCACCCGGTCTCCCCTCGCCACCGGCCTTTCCCCGATGTCATCGAGCGCCTGAAGAAGGGCGTCATAATAATCGTTTTCGACTTTAACGATGGAGACTTTGCTCATGGCTATTACCTTATTTTCTATTTCAAATCTAGTCCAGAAAGCTGATTTGGGCCGGGGGCCTCTCTTTGGCCTCGACTTCGATGCCCGCCTCACGGAAAAGCTCGACAAAGGTGCGGTCATTATAGCTGCCAAAACTGACGAAACGCTTAATTTTGGCGTTGACCAGCATCTTGGCGCAGAGTACGCATGGCGTATGCGTGCAGTAGATGGTACTCCCCTCCAGACTGACGCCGTGGAGGCTGGCCTGGATAATGACGTTCTGCTCGGCGTGAATGCCGCGGCAGATTTCATGTCGCTCACCTGACGGTATGCCAAGCTCATCGCGGAGGCAGTCCAGTTCCAGGCAGTCTTTGGAACCGGAGGCAGCGCCATTGTAGCCCGTGGCCAGAATGTGTTTGTCCTTTACCGCCACCGCACCAACGTGATGACGCCGGCAGGTGGCACGTTCCGCCACCACCGAGGCGATTTTGAGAAAATACTCGTCGGCGCTTGGTCTGGTGACTGCTCTTTTCATTTCAGCTTCGCCAGTACCTCATTCGTCTGTTTTTTCAGGTCGGAGAGCGAGGATTCATTGATAATGGTGTAATCGGCCAGGGCAATCGGCCCGCCTTTATTGGTGTTCTCTATTTCCGTGCGGTCGCGGCCCGCTGCTTCGGCCGGGGTAAGCGGTCGTTCCGGCCGGCTGCCGAGGCGGGCATACCTCGTCTCCGGCGAGGCCCAGACGGCCACCACATTGAAATCCTCTCCGTAGCGTTCTTTTAAAAAAGTGTACTCCTCCCATGAGTACAGCCCGTCAACCACGACATTTGAATTTTTTCGGGCGGC
>CAYFVI010000155.1:0-8914 GCA_964346525.1 uncultured Dehalococcoidaceae bacterium | reverse complement strand
CACTGCACCTGCAGCAGCACCGCTATGGGAGTGTTCCTATCTCTGTCGAATATCGAGCGAGCCACCGACTATATGACAGCTCTGAACCAGGCCGGGAGCGCCCCGGGGTTTCCCTGGACGGATGCGGATGCGGTGAAGGTCTGGGTTACCTATACGGCACAGAACAAGGACTGGATTAGCCGGATGGGCGGCCATATCAAGTTCTTCTCCAACGCCGCAGAATTCCCCCAGCTCCCCGGCGCCGACAGCATGGAGCTGTGGAAGTACCAGGGCAATGGCCTCCGCATGATGCAGTTTATGTATGACCAGGTAGCCTCGCGAAATATTGATGTGCGATATCAGACATCGGCGGTGCGTTTGTTGACCGACGATACTGGCAGGGTAACGGGGGTAAAGGTAGCAGATTTTCGTGGGAGTGCTCCGCGGGAAGTCAACATCAGGGCCGCGGCGGTGATTCTGTGCACCGGTGGCTTTGAGGAAAGCGAAGAGATGAAATTGCAGTACCTGCGCGTCTATCCGATGTACTTCGCCGGCGGCACCGGCAATACCGGCGATGGCATCCGTATGGCCCAGGAGGTTGGCGCCGACCTCTGGCATATGAACTGCGTCTCGGCGCGGCTCTGCGCCAAGTTTCCGGGTATACCCCTCGGCGTGTTCATTGATTTCAGCGGCGGCGGCTGGAGCCAGCGCTCGATGAAGACGGAAAAAGTGAAAGCTCCCGCCGGCTTTATCATCGTGGACCGGTACGGTCGCCGCTACATGACCGAGGAGTTGAAACCGCATGCCGCCTCCTACGAGTGCGGCTGGTTCGACTCTCATAAGCTGGAGTACCCGCGGGTGCCGAGCTACCATATCTTTGACCAGCGCCGGATGAAATTCGGCCCGCTGGCCCAGCGGTCGAGCGGGCCCACCGGCCCGCACCAGCTCTACAGGTGGAGCTGGGACAACCTCACCGAGCTGCGAAAGGGGTGGATTGTGAAGGGAGATACCGTCGCTGAGCTTGCTGGCAAAATCAATATGCCCCCGGAAAATCTGGAATATACTATTGACACCTGGAACAAGCACTGTCAGGTGGGGCAAGACCGGTTTGGCCGCAATCCTCTCGAGCTCGTGCCGCTGGACGAGCCGCCGTTCTTCGCCATCAGGCTATTCCCCGGCGGTTCCAATACCCTGGGTGGCCCGAGGCGGAACGGCCGGGCGCAGGTGCTCAACCCGTTCGGCCAGCCGATTCCCGGCCTTTATGCCGCCGGGGAGTGTGGTTCGGTATTTGGTATGCTCTATCCCGCCGGCGGCGGCAATCTTGCGGAATGCATCGCCTTCGGCCGCATCGCTGCGGAGAATGCGGTAAAAGAAAGTCATAAAAATGCCTGAAAGGAGAAAGAGGTGAAACAAGCGGAACTGAAAGGAAAGGTACAGACGGTGCTGGGCCTGATAGAGCCATCGGAGATGGGCATCACGCTGCCTCACGAGCACCTGATATGCGATGCCACGACCTGGCACTATGCAACGGACGAAGCCACGGAACGGAAATGGGCCCGCCACCCGGTGACCATCGATATCCTCTGGTGGATACGGTATCACCCCTTCCAAAACTGGGATGATTTGCAGTTGCTGGATGAAGAACTGCTAATTGACGAAGTCCTGCGCTACAAGGCTTTTGGCGGGAAATCGATTGTTGAGCTAACGGTGCGGGGACTTTACCCCGACCCCAAGGCGGTGGCCCGCATAGCCCGCACTGCCGGCATAAATATCATTATGGGTACCGCTTACTATGTGGAGTCATCCTATCAGTCGACCGGCGTCGATGTCCATGCTAAAAGCGAGGAAGAAATCGCTGAGGAGTTCGTCAAGGACGTTTTCGAGGGCTTTGGCAACACCGGCATACGCGCCGGACTTATCGGCGAGATCGGCTGCTCCTGGCCGTTTACCGAAACCGAGCGGAAGGTGGTTCGTGCTGGAGCGCGCGCTCAGAAGGCCACCGGTGCGGCCATCAACATTCACCCCGGCCAGAATGAGATGGCGGCAATGGAATGCATAAAAGTGCTGGATAAAGCGGGCGCTGACCTGAGCCGCGTGGTTATGAGTCACTGTGACCGCGCGGTAAGGGAAACGGCAAATCGCATCGAGTTGGCCAGGACCGGCTGTACCATTGAGTACGACCTGTTCGGCCGGGAGGGCTACTATCCCACCCGTTTCCGGGTGCTGGATGTCCCCAACGACGCCCAGCGCATCAACGAGTTAAAGGAGCTGGCCGATAAAGGTTTTGAAAAGCAGCTTTTCATCTCACATGACAATTACACCAAAAGTTCGCTGTGCCGTTACGGAGGCTGGGGCTACGCACACATCCTGCGGGATACCGTGCCGGTGATGAAAATCAAGGGGCTCTCTCAGGAGCTTATCGATACCATAATGATTGAGAATCCAAAGCGAATGTTCGCTTTTGTGTAAAAAAAGCAGGGTGTCGGGTAATGGATTCGCCGATACCCTGTCTTTTATTTGAGCTTTTAGATGCTTAGTCGCCGGGAACGCTCTCACCTTTGGGCAGGCCGCTGTGCGGGAAATACTGCAGTGTGCCGTCGGGGACGACTATTGCCCTTGGCTTGCTCCCGTTGCCGTTTTTCAGCGCACCCAGAATCTCGGCCCAGCTGTTCAGGATAATAATCTTGTCAATGGCGCCTATCCAGTCGAGCCCCGCTTTATCGATGTACGGGCCGAGGGCGAACATCCTATTTACCCTAGGTGGCAGATTCTTGTGCGCTCCGTAAAGCTGGCCGCCGATGGTCTTGCCGAAGCTGCGGCCGAGGTAATGGCATATCTGCCCCTCCGGGATGTTGCCGATAACCACCAGGTCGCCGCCGGATTCTTTGAGCAGCTTGCTGCCCAGTCCGGCCACCAGTGCCGTCTCATTGGCCTTGGCGTAGGAGTTGGCCACCACGATATCGGCCCCGGGCGGCGATTCGGTGGCGTAGACCTTTCGTGCCAGTTTCACTCCCTCGCGCTGGGCTTCCACCAGGTCGCCGCAGTAGAGCGCGATGGTATCCCGGTCTATGTTCACCAGGGCATTGATGGAGAAATCGAGCCCGGCCATACGGGCGATTTCCTCCATGTCCAGCCGCTGTATGTTATCTTCAACTCTGCCCCAGGTATCGAGTATCATGGCACCGGTTTCGGAACGCATGTTCAGCCGGCCGTGGTTGGCGGCGATGGATTCGGTGCTGGACACGCCGGGGAGTATCATCTTACCGCCGCCGCCGAAACCGGCGGTGGGGTGGGGTACCAGCGAGCCTATGGAAACCTTTAAATCGCAGGCCATGAACTCGCTGTTAACAGAGACCGGAATGCCGCGCGATGTTTCCCCGAGGTAGGTGCAGTTCTCATAAGGGTTGTGATTGAAGACGAGGTATTTCTGCGGTATATCAGCGCCGAGCTTTTTCTGAAAGTCCATGAGTTTCATGGCGCCGTGTAGGCCGAGGGCGGCGATAAAGCGGATATTCTCATCCTTGATGCCTCCCTCGTGTAGCTCGTCCAGAACGTGGGGGACTATCTGGTCGGCCTTGGTCGGCCGGGTGAGGTCGTCAAAGATAATGCACACCTCTTTTTTGCCTTTGGCCATTTCGGACAGGCGCGGCGTACCTATGGGCTTGCGGATGGCATCCCGTATCTGCTGGCTGGTAAGTTTGGGTGCCTTCTCTCCCGCCATTCTGGGGACAAGCACTTCCCAGGAATCGGGAAACTCGAGTTCCAGCATGGTATCACCGTACCAGGGGAACTGCGGCACTTTCACAATCATAGTTGTACCTCCTTGCTTTTGTCGGCAATGCGCTATATTAGTTTATCATCCAATAAAGCATCTCGCCCTGTCAAGCCAAATCCGTTATCTGCCTTATAATATCGGGCCGGTGGTATACAGTACCAGCAGCTCTCGATAGCCGGAGCGCATCTCCTGCTTGGTCAGCTTGCCGGAGGCTACCGCGATGATTTCCTGAAAGAAGCGGTCCGCCACCTGGTCAACCGATTCTGTCCCCTCGATGATGGTGTCGGCATGGATGTCAAAGCACTCTTTTTCCTGGCTATCTCTCGGCTTGCTCTGATTACTGACAATAACTATCGCCGGCAGTATCGGAAGTCCGCCAGCCCAGCCGGGCAAGCAGCGGAAGGAGGAGGTGAGACCGCCGCCTAGGTTGTAGATATGAAGCTGGACCCCCGCGGCAGCTTCTCCCCCAATCAATTCGCCGGTCATGGCGGTACCGTCCATGAAGAATAACCCTTTTCCATGGGGCTTTTCCGCATGCTCGAGAACGCCCTGCAAAGGTGAGGTGCCCGTTTTGGCAAAGGCGCCCAAAGATTTCTCCTCAATGGTGGTCAGGCCTCCGGCTATGTTGCCACGAGTAGGTTGCGAACCCCTGATATCTTCCCCGGTGGCCTTAATCCTTGCCTCCATCCGTTCCACCATTTGTTCCAGCTTCCTGGCTACCTCCTTGTTGGCGGCTCGCTTGGCCAGCAGATGGGTAGCCCCGATAACCTCAGTTGTCTCCGAGAAGATGGCCGTGCCTCCTTCGGCGATCAGCCTGTCGAAAACCTGTCCGGTAACAGCATTGCCGGAAATGCCTGAGGTGGCATTTGAGGCACCGCATTTTACCCCTAAGGTGAGATGGCTCAGGGGGAAAGGCTTTCTCTGCATCTGGGCTGCCCGGGATACCATGCGGCGGGCCGTTGCCAGTCCTTTATCCAGTACTTCCTGAAAACCGTTGCTTCCCATAATGGCCAGTGCTTCAGCCGGCTTCCTGGACTTGGCTATTTCCTCAGCGATCTGGGCGGGAGGCGGGTTCTCACAGCCAACTCCGATCACAATGGCTGCGGCGACATTGGGATTGCTGCCTATCCCGGCCAGAATGCGTAACGCCCGTTCGTTATCATCTTTGAGGCGGACGCAGGGATGAGTATGAAGTATGGGCACGGCACCCTGCACGGAATCGGCGATGGTGGCGGCCATTTCGTTGCCGCAGCGGCCGGCTGAGAGCACGGCTACGTGGTTGCGTATGCCGACCGAGCCATCTGGTCTTTCATAGCCCAGAAATTCCATTACCTCACCTCCTTGCCGCCGGGGAGGAGGGCACTCACGACATTGTGGGTGTGAACATGGTCCCCTTTGTTTATCTGCTGGGTAGCCAGGCCAATAACCTCTCCGTACTTCAGGATTTTATCGCCTTTCTTGATATCGACGACAGCCAGCTTATGCCCGAATGGCACCGCCTCTCTGGTGCTCATTTCCCCGACCGGCCCCGACTTTGAGACCAGGCTGATGGTTTCCCCGGCCTCGATATCATTCAGGGCAGTGGCGGTATTGTCGTCGGGATTGATCCTCATCGCTCTCTTCATTGCCTCAAGCCCTCCATGAGTGCCATTCTTTCGACGGTATTTATGGGTGCGTAACTTTCAGGCTTTGCGGGCGAATTTCTGGATTGCCCTCGGTCCCTTGTCGATTTTGAAACCGGTATAAGCGACTTCACCCACATAGATGCTGCCCTGAGAGTCAACGGCGATGGCATGCGGAGCGATGAACAGGGCTTTCTCCCGGTCCGTTCCTTCTGCGGTCCACTCAGAAAGCAGCTCACCGTCAATGGTGCAGATACGGACCCGGTCGGCAAGGTCGCAGATATACACGATATCCTCATCATCGATGAACAGGTCGGTGGGGCGGAGCTGGTCGGTCCACGTTTTGAGCAGTTTGCCTTCGCCATCGAATATCTGGATGCGGCTGTTTTCTCGGTCGGGAATCCAGACCTGCTCCTGTCGGTCCACCCAGATGTTGTGGGGGAGGCGGAACTGGCTCGGTCCGGTGCCCGGTCCACCCCAGGAGAAAAGGTATTTGCCGTCGCCGGTGAATTTATGGACCTGGGCATTACCGTAGCCATCGGCAATATAGATGTTTCCCGATGGGCCTACGGCCACGCCGGTGGGCCGGTTAAATGGCCCGCCGCCTCTGGTGATGGTTACCAGGCTGCAGAAAAAGTCGAATTTTCTGATATACCCGGTATCCGATGGCTTGTCCTCGGTGCCCAGGGTCATGAGCAGCTTGCCATCTTGCGTGAATTTGCGTACGGTGTGATTTTCATCATCGGTGCAGTGGATGTTCCCTTCGGAATCAATGCAGCTGCCGTGTGCTCGCTTGAAGAGCCCTTCACCCCAGGAAGACTGCAAATTTCCCTCGCGGTCGAAGACCATCAGGGGATGCTCACTGCGGTTGAAAACATACACCCTGTCCTGTTTATCGATGGCGATGCCGCCAACATCGAGTATCGACCAATCTTTGGGATACTTCGCCCACCCGTCAACCAGTTCATACGTGTATTTACCGGAACCATAGGCCATAGAATAATACCTCCTCATGTTTTAATATGCTGTGGAATTATCGTGGCTTATCAGTGTTGGTAACTCGCATCACGAAAGTCCGATGAATTATATGCATAATCATAAAACGTTTTGCAAATAAAAGCCTATAGAAGAGGTGTTTCAGAACAGGTCATTCAATAAAGTTAAACCCTGGCTTTCTGAATTTAAATATAATGGGTGATTGTAACTTATTGTAATAAACCTGTAACGGATATTTAACATATTAATATACGCTCTTAACATATTTATAACAACGAATGACTATATTAAATAACAAGAGTCCTAGTAAGAAAGTAATATTGATATCATGGGAGAGATGTGACTAAGATACAGGAAAGGTGTCTCCAAATTCAGGAAATATATTGAACTGATAAAAATAAGGAACCATGTCAGATGGTAAAGGTACATAGCAAAACCACCGAACAACTGGAAAAGCGGTTCATAGCTGACGACGACTGCAAGCAGCGTATCGCCCGGTTCATTGACCAGGAGGGGGATAGCATAAGAAAGGGGGCGGAGCAAGAATCAGCCCACATTATCGCCAAAGCCAGAGAGGAATACAGTCAAAGGCTAAGCCGATTTCTTGAAGAGGAAGGGGAAAGAATAAGAAATCAGGCGAAGCGGGATGCAGAAGAGATTATCACCAAGGCCCTGGAAGAAAAAGAGCGCATTTTCACCGACGCTAGAATAATGGCCAAGTCCCGGGCGGAGGAGATTATTAAAAAAATCAAAATACAGGCTGAGCAGATGGTGGCGATGCATGCTAACATATCGAAGCAAAGGTCTGAAAAAATAGCGGCCAATTATAGAGATGAGTGTAAAAAAAGAGCCGAACAGGAAGCGGCCACCATAATTGACAGCGCAAATGAGCAAGCCATACAGATTATTGCTGAGGCAAAGGAGAGGATTAAACAGCAAGCTGGTGAGGAAAAAGATCTGGAAGTGAAGCGCATTATGGAGTCTGCCAGACTGGAATCGGCTGAGATTATTGCCAAAGCAAGGCAAGCCGCGGAAAAAGAGGCTGAAGAGACCGCCAGTAAAATTATCTCTCTAGCTCAGCAAAAAGCGATACAGATTTTCAGCGAGACAATGGAAAAGTCGAAAAATGGAGAAGAGAAAGAATTAGCCAAGCTTATGTCTGAGGAAAAGTATAAGTCAGAACGTGAAACGGCGGATATTTTCGCAGAGGTGGAACAAGAGGCGGAGCAGCTCATCAAAAAAGTGATAAATGATACAAACGGACGAGGAGAGGTCGTAGATGAGGATGGTGAGGGCGAGGACGTAAAGGAAATCGCGCCTGTTGTTGAGACAGAAGGGGAAGCGGAGGAACCGGGGATAAGGGAAGCCATACCTGATGGCAGCCAGGTGAATGAGGTAATACCCACCTTCGAGATGGATTCGGTTGAAGAAGATAAACCGTCAGAGGCAGATGCGGCTGAGTTCAGGGAAACAAGCCTTGAAGTTAAAGATGCCAAAATAGAAGAAAAGGCCGCTCAAGAGGGACAGGACACAGAGTCCATCGCAGAGCAGAAGGCAGAGAATCCGATGGAAGTTGAAGAGGAAGAGGCAACGGCAAACTTGGAAGAACGACCGCAGCCAAATGATGAGTTTGCCGTACCTACCTTCGAAATGGATGCGGCTGGAAAAGACAAACCGGTAGAGGCAGATGCGGCTGAGTTCAGGGACACAAGCCTTGAAGTGAAAGATGCCAAAATAGAAAAAGAAGAAGCTGTCATAAAAGTAAAGGACACTGAGTCCATCTATACTGGCGAAGTGGAAGTAGAGCTGGGCTTGTCAGTAGACACAGATATTTTGGCCAAGCTATCCGTTTACCTGACACACACTCCCGAGATAAGACTTGTCCGTACGGTTGGTTACTCACACAAAGGAAGTATTATTACGGTGGTGCTGGACAAACCGATTCCGCTGGCGGAGATGCTTTCTTCACATATTCCGGAAGTACAAATAACTGGAGAGCCACCGGACGCAAAGCACAAGAACCATAAAAAAAGGAGAATACATATCTCCCGGAATGGAAGCTGACATTAACCCCGCAGAAGATTCCCAGGAATGACCGGGTCCCAATATTTGCAGCACTTTCTAATTTAGTTTGCTATGTTGCCCGTTCGCAAGCGAGAGCAGTGAACGGTCCTATTGGGAAGGACGTGTGAACTTCAGCATTTTCTCGGTGGCCTTCAGGCCGTGGCCGGTGAAGGCGGAAACGATGGCTTCACCTTGGCTTGAACCGGAGAGGTACTTCTTGATGCCGGCGATGGTGGCCGCTGCCGTAGGCTCAATGTAGTAGCCCTGGCGGCATGTTTCACGCAGAGACCTCCTGATTTCCTCCTCGCTCACGGTAATGAATTCGCCTCCGGTCTGCCTGACCTCGTCGAGTATCTGCCTGCCCCTTACCGGCCGGACAATGGCAATGCCCTCGGCCAGAGTTTCTTTTACATCTATCTGCGGGACTTCTCCTAAGTTATCCTTATAGGCATGGTGGAGGGGGGCGCAGTTCTCTGCC
>CAYFVI010000154.1:0-7644 GCA_964346525.1 uncultured Dehalococcoidaceae bacterium | reverse complement strand
GGAGGTAGTACTAATTAACTACGCCTGTCATATTGATTTCTTGCATTTGTAATATGTATTATGTAAACAGAGCAACCATGTTGAAAAGGGCTTTAACCATCATCATACTTCTGGTGGCGCTGGCAGTCTTTGGCCACCCTCTGTACTTCCCGGTCAACTATGCCGGTAAGGTGGCGCAGGCGCAATCCGGCCCTGACCTGACCGTTGAGGCGATAACCAGTTCGCCGGAAACACCCACCATCGGGGATGCTGTCACCTTCACCGTTACCATCAATAACCAGGGCACGACCGCTTCGGGTCAATTTTACTTGGCTTACTATATTGATGGTGATTATCTTACCCGTGATTACCTTAATTCGCTTGGCCCCGGCGCCAATGCCGAACAGACTTTCACCTGGACGGCTGAAGCTGGCACACATGCCATCACCGCCGTGGCCGATTACAAGAATCAGGTTACGGAAAGCAATGAGAGCAATAATCAAAAAACCTACACCTTATCCACGCTGAGCGCGGACCTGATAATCGATTCTGTAACTTGGTCGCCATCGGAACCTTCCGTGGCCAGCTCCGTTGCCTTTACGATAACCGTTAAGAACCAGGGCTCAGCTGTCGCCACGTCAGCTCGCGTGCATTTTTACATCGACGACACTTCCCGGGGTTATAAGGATATCGAGAGGCTAGACCCAAAGGAAACCGGGATCGTAACCTTTTCCTGGTTTTCCAAGGCAGGCCAGCATGAAATCAAAGCTATCGTCGATAAAAACGATACCGTTACAGAGGCCGATGAAAACAACAATGAAATGACAATCCTCTTTTCACCTCTCCTTCCTGACCTGCTCATAGATGAGATTACATGGTCTCCTGAGGAACCATCAGTCAGCGATAATGTAACCTTCACCGTATTCGTTTCCAATCAGGGGGGTGGTAAATCAGGCACCTCGACCATCGATTTTTATATTGATGACGCCCTTTCCGATACGGAGTGGATTGATGAAATCGAAGCCGGCGCTTCGGGAAACGTTACCTTCTCCTGGATTGCTGAAGAGGGCATCCATGAGGTAAAAGCCATTGTGACCTCAGGCGACGTTTTTATCGAAAGTGATGAAACCAATAATGAAAAAACTGTCATCCTTTCACCTCCACTCCCCGACCTCATAGTGCAGAATATCACCTGGTCACCGACCAATCCATCGGTGCGCGATGAAATTACCTTCACCGTAACCGTGGAGAATCAAGGTAGCGGTCCCTCGGAGAAGTTAGGCGTTGACCTGCACATTGATGACGTCAGCGCAGGATATCAGGAACTGGACGGGATAAGTGCTGGCAACACAATGGAGGCCACCTTCACCTGGAGAGCCGAAGCGGGTTCACACCAGATAGAGGTGAGTGTTGACTCACAGGATGACGTGGCCGAGAGCGATGAGTTGAATAATGAAAAAACCGTAACCTTCTCCACGCTACCACCCGACCTCGTCATCGAGCAGATAACCTGGACGCCACCAGAGCCGACCATCGGTGACACGGTGACGGTCACCGTCAAGGTAAAAAACCAAGGAGAGGGTATGTCTGATTTTGCCTATATTGCCTATTATGTTGACGGCAGCCGCCTGACTTCCGACCGTACCAATATGGTATCGCCAAACGCCACCGATAATCAGACCTTCACCTGGACCATAACCAAACGCGAACATACTATCAAAGCTTTGGTTGACTCCAGCAATATGGTTGACGAAAGCGATGAGACCAATAACGAAAAAACCGTCATCCTCTCACCACAGCTTGCCGACCTCGTAATCCAGAGTCTCGACTGGTCGCGCAACGACCCCCTGGCAGGAGACCCGGTTACCTTTACCGTAAGCGTAGCGAATAACGGAAGCATCAGGGCTGCCTCTTCATTGGTACATCTCTACATCGATAACAGCCTTAGAGGCTATCAACATACTCCGCCAATGGACCCTGGCGAAAAAGCAACCCAGACCTTTGACTGGACAGTGGAAGCGGGGCCACACACCATACGGGCCGTTGTCGATAATTCGAACTTGGTCATCGAGAGCAACGAGGCCAACAATGAGACACAGATTGGCTACCCCATGCCCGACCTTACCATTGAAGGGGCGACATGGAACCCTACCGAACCCGCAATGGGCGATAAAGTCACCCTGACCGCATACGTCAAGAATATCGGCAGCCGCAGGGCAGAAGGTTTCCAGGTATACTTCTACGTTGATGATACCGTCGTAAATCAGCAGGATATTCCGCAGCTTGACGCTGGAACACGCGTTATCAAGACATTCGAATGGGATGTCGCCGCTGGCCAGCATGTCCTTGCCCTGTTCGCCGATGGTGCCGATACCATCGCCGAAGGAGCGGAAAATAACAATACGGAAACGGTCAACTTCTCCATCCCCGCCCCTGACCTGATAATCGAGTCCATCGCCTGGCCCTCGGAAGAGTCTCCTGCCAGTGACAACGTGGCCTTTACCGTGACCATTAAAAATCAGGGTGATGCCAAGGCCAGCTATGCCTCAGTGAATTACTATCTCGATGGCGAGCGGCTGGCCTCGGGAGAGGTCAGTTCTTTAGAGCCCGATGAATATACAGAGGAGGTCTTCAGCACTTGGATTCCTCAGGTCGGGCCGCACACAATCAAGGTAGTTATCGATGAGGGTAATCAGGTCCTGGAAAGCAACGAGGTAAACAACGAAAAAACAGTGGACTTCTCCACGGAAAACGTTACGGCACCAGCGGAGCAGGTACCAGCCGCCAACACACAACCCCGGCAAGAGCGAGCAAGCCCGATCCCTATACAGCTGACACCGCCGGAGGAAAATGATTTGAAGATGCCAGTTTTGGTTGGCATTGTCGTGGCGATATTCGGCGCAACTCTGGTTTTTTCGTTGCTCCGGGAATTGCGAAAGAGAAGATAACTATACCCCCGGCAGAGAGCTGATTTAGGCAACTTTTCTATTTAACTACCTTGCTCAGCGCTGACGCCGCCGCGCTCCTGATAAAACCTTCGTCGCTGCTCAAGCCGACAAACTGAAAACCCTGGGCAATGCGTTCATTGGCCGCTTCGGCGCTACCAACGTGAATGCCCCCGACAACACCATTCCTCTTCCCCGCCGCCAGCGCTTTGCTTATGGCGTCCCCGTGCCGTGGGTCAGTCTGGTCAAGCCCCGGTTTCAGCCCCATGGATATGGCCAGGTCAGATGGCCCGATGAAGAAGGCATCAACGCCCTCCACGGACAGGATTTCATCAACATGGTTCACGGCATCGATATGCTCTATCTGCACGATAATGGCAATCTCGTCGTTGGCGTGCTCAAAGTAATCTACCCCGCCGTAAAGCCGTGCCCGCGGTCCGCCGTAGCTCCGTGCGCCGAGCGGCGGGTAGCGCGCGGCCTGCACTGCCTGCACCGCCTCTTGGCGACTGTTAACCATGGGGATGACCAGTCCGTAGGCGCCGGCGTCCAGAGCGCGCTTGATAGGCATCGGGTGGTTCCAGGGCACTCTGACCATGGGCACAGTGCTGGTATATGAGACAGCCTGTATGATGGACTGCGTGGTGCCAATATCAATGGAGCCATGCTCGGTGTCAACCACTACCCAGTCGTACCCAATATTGGCGATGATTTCGGCGGTGATGGGGCTGCCCAGCACCATCCAGACACCCACGGCTGCCTTCCCCTCACGCCAGAGCTCCTTCACTCGGTTTTTCTTCAATATTATTCTCCTTCCTTCTTCTCAGCTTTTAATCTGTTCCAGGAACCGCTTGAGTTTGGACTGGAATTTCGGCTGGTCCCAGACCTCCCGGTTCACCACACCGTCGGGCATTTCCCCGTTCATAAGCTGCGTTATCTGCTCGGCGATGATTTCCCACACCGCGTTGAGAAATTCGTCGGTGAAAGCCATGGCATGGGCGGTAACGATGACATTGTCCAGTTTCAGCAGCGGGTTATCCGGCGGCGTTGGCTCCTGGTCAAAGACATCCAGCGCCGCTCCCCGTATCCACTTTTCCCGCAGAGCCTTATGGAGCGCAACTTCATCAATAATCGGCCCGCGCGCGGTATTTATCAGGAAGGTAGTCGGCTTCATCTTTTTCAGTTCCCTCTCCCCGATGAGGTGACGGGTCTTCTCATTCAGCGGACAGCTGATATTGAGGAAGTCAGATTCTGATAGCACGGTGTCCATATCCACCAGCTTCACATCAAGATCGCTGACGTCCTCCGGCTTGAGATAGGGGTCATAGGCGATGTGCCTCATGCCGAAGGGTTTGGCCAGTCTAAACATCTCATGGCCTATGTTGCCCACCCCCAGCGACCCCAGTGTCCTGCCCACCAGGCCATAGCCATGATGCTTGGACACCTCGCTCCACTGCCCGGCGCTGGTGAGCTGGTGCTTGAGCAAAAGACGGGTGCTGAGGGCAAGGATGAAGGCCATGATGGCGGCCGCCACCGGGCGGCGCACCGCGGCCGGCGTAATGCACAGAATCACTCCAGCTTTGGTCAGCGCCGGAACGTCGACCCGGTCATAACCGACGCCGTTGCGGTGCAGGGAAAGAAGCCGGTCATTGCCGACGAAACTGCTTTCCACCCATCGGGAGAAGGTACGGGTGACCACGATATCGTAATCTTTTATCTGATGCGGAGCCACTTCGGGCAGCATCTCGGCGAAGACCTCACGTTCTACATTCGGTATATTCTCCAGCGACCTGAATCCCGGGCAATCCAGAATGAAATTGCCGTCTTTGTCATAGTAATCCTTGGTGAAGCCTACCCTGGCTTTACGACCCATGCCTGTTCCCTCCTTGTTTTCGTTATGGTATGGTGAATATCCACCCGTTGCGGATTTTTTCTGAACTAAGGCGCATTAACCACATTTTTATCTCTCGCCTGAGTTTTGTCAAATATACACCGATTATAACTTCCCCCTGCTTTTGTCATCCGTTAGGGAAATATTGTAATATTAACTAATATTCGCTGAACCACTGATTTTCGATAGTTACACCGTAATCAGCAACGGTCACCGGACAGGTCTGTGACAGTACATTGATAAATAAGTATAAGGAGGCATCTGCGTGTTTAAATCGGTCAATCTTCTCCGGCTGAATCGCGGCCAGGAAATTTTAAGCGAACTTAACAAATACTGTGAAAAGAAAGGCATAACCTCGGGCATAATCCTCGGCATCATTGGCTCTCTGGAGAAGGTCAAGTTCGGAACCGCGCCCAAGGATGGGAAATGGGGATGGGACTTTGACGAATTCGAGGGCCATCTTTCTATTCTCGCCGGTCAGGGGTCGCTTTCCGTACATGAGGGTGAAAAAATATTCCACATCCACATGTGTGCCATCGACCCGTTAAAGCCAGGCCAGCTAATCGGCGGGCATCTTGAGGAAGGTATCGTCTGGGCAACGGTCGAGATTTACATCGGGGAACTCAACTACCAGCTCGAGCGTGACGTAGACCCCGAGAGCGGCCTGACGGCACTGCGTACCACATAACATAAGCAGACCCTATTATCGGAACACTTGACAAATGGAACAGACTTATATATTATGGCGTATCAGATGTACATCGTATATCCTCAAAGCAATCACCATATATGTTCCTAATATTAAAGGGTAAAATCGCCCAATTGGTATGAAAGGGGGTGACCGCTTTCAGAAAACACCGTAGCTTAACGGTTATTTTTCTAAAAGGAGGATAAATTGAGCAAAAGATTGATATTTGCCTTAGTATTGGTTGTGGTGCTGATAAGCAGCGTGGCTGCGGCCTGCGCTCAGCCTGCTCCGGCACCGGCTCCAGCACCAGCACCCGCTCCGGCACCCGCTCCAGCACCAGCACAAGCTATGGAAACGGTTAAGTGGATTATCCAGGATGATAACCCCACCACCACCTCCACTTACCAGTCTCTGGCCAGGGTCAGCAAGGCGATTGAGGCCGCCAGCGGCGGACGCTTCATCATTCAGGCCAATGAGGGCGGCGCCATCGTCCCTGCCGACACCGAGATCGAGGCCGTCCAGAGGGGCGTGCTTGATGGCGCCTCCAATGGCCCCATACTCTGGGTCGGTGACCTGCCAGCCTCTCCGCCGTTCTCCACCACCGTCGGTGGTCCCACCGCGATGCAGTACCAGATGTGGTACATGTGGGGCGAGGGTCTCGTCCTGATGAAGGAGTTGTTCGATAACGGTGGATTTGAGAATGTCAAGCCCATTGCCACCATCTGCCGTGAGCCGGAGACCTTCCTCTACACCACCTTCCCGGTTGCAAGTCCTGAGGACCTTTCCGGAAAGAAGATGAGGCTCCTCGGCGACGAGGCGGAGATTTTCGGCCCGCTGGGCGTGGCGGCTGTCTCCACCCCAAGCCCCGAAATCTACGAGTCCATACAGCGCGGCGTCATTGACGGCTTCCAGCACTCCAGCCTTGCCGTTGACATACCCATGGGCTTCCAGGAGGTCGTGGATTATGCTTACGTCTCCCCTGCCCGCCAGCCCACCGATATGTACATCTACATCGTCAACGAGCAGTCATGGGCTGACCTGCCCAACGACCTGAAGTGGATTTTCACCGAACTGGTCTGGGCCGAGGGCACGCGGCACTACGCGGAGTGGACCTACAAGAACACCACCGCCACCCAGGAGTGGATTGAGGCCGGCGTTAATGTTGCACCGATACCAAAGTCGGTGGAAGACGTGATAGTAGCTAATTCCAATGCTTTCTACGCCAAGAGACAGGCCGAGGACCCGTTCTACGACAGGCTCATCAAGTCTCTGTTCAACTGGCGCGATGCCTACGCAGCAACCTATCCGCGCCTTTAATCTCTAGCGCCAATTCCCCGCTCCGGAGAAACCTTCGGGGCGGGGAATCTTAAAACTAGAAAATAATAACAATGAAAAAATTTCTTCATACTATTGACACCATCAGTGAATGGACCGCGCGCACTGGCAGATGGTTTATCGTGTCACTGGTGGTGCTGGTCACTCTTGAAGTAACCCTGCGCTACGTTTTCAACCGGCCGACCCTCTGGGGATATGAGCTCCACGTCATGCTCGCCGCCGCTTCCTACATTTTAGCTTTTGCCTATACTCATCTTCACCGGGCCCACGTAAGAGTGGACATGATATATGCTCACCTCCCTCCCAGAGGTCAGGCCCTCATTGATTTCCTGGGCACAGTACTCCTTTTCTTTCCCTTTATTTTTATGCTCGTCTACGTTTCCTGGAGCTGGCAGTTTGACGCCTGGGCCACCGACGAGAGGATGCCCATTACCGGCTGGTACCCACCAGCCGCGCCCCTGAGAACAGTGATATTATATGGGCTCTCTCTGTTTGCCTTACAGGCCATAGCCCACTTTATCCGGGATACATATCTTTTGATAAGGGGCAAGCCATATGATTGATTTAAGCCCGGAAATGGTTACCGCCATCATGCTGGGCGGTGTTTTTATCGGCGTCCTGACCGGTTTCCCTCTGGGATTCATCGTCGGGGCTATTGCTCTATTTGTCGGCCTCTTCGTTTTCGGTGGTCTGGTTCAGGTAGCTGACGTCATTTACACCAATATCTACGGCATCATCACCAACTACGTTATCATCGCGGTGCCGCTGTTTGTTTTCATGGGGGTGATGCTGGAACGCTCCGGGATTGC
>CAYFVI010000153.1:0-1885 GCA_964346525.1 uncultured Dehalococcoidaceae bacterium | reverse complement strand
CTGACATCGGCTACCATTCCTTCGAGTTTCAAGTCGCTGTTTTTTACGCTTCCCAGAGCCGCAATCGGCGCCCGGCAGCCGCCCCCCAGCGCGCTGAGGAAAACCCGTTCGGCGGTGATGCTCTGCCAGGTGGGCACATGGTTTAACGAGGCCGCAATCTCAGCCATCTCCACGTCATCCGCCCTGATTTCCAGGCCCAGCGCACCCTGCCCCACCGCGGGCAGGAAATGCTCCAGTGGCAGATATTCAGTTATCCTGTCTTCCCAGCCAAGTCGTTTCAGCGCCGCGGCTGCCAGTATGGCACCGTCATACTCACCGTCAGCGACCTTGCGCAGCCGGGTATCCACGTTCCCCCTGATATTGCATACCTCTATGTCAGGACGGCAGAGGTTAAGCTGAGCCGCCCTCCTCAGGCTGTCGGTGCCTATTCTTGAGCCGGAAGCAAGCTCGCTCAGCTTTTGCCCTCCAGATATAAGTACATCTCTGGGGTCGAGCCTTTCCATCACTGCCGCCAGGCACAGCCCGGGAGGAATCTGAGTCGGCATATCCTTGAGGCTGTGCACCGCCACGTCAATATGGCCGCCGAGCAAAGCGTCCTCCAGCTCCTTGACGAAGATGCCGATGCCGGTAGGGTGGTCCAGCTGGACGTGATGGTCGCGGTCGCCTCTGGTGACTATTTTGCTGGTGACAACCTCAATGTCAGGGTTCACTTCTCTGATTTTGGCCACCACTGACGCAGCCTGAATCAGGGCAAGCCTGCTGCCCCTTGACCCAACGACGACTTTCCCCCTCATCTTCTCTGTTCTACATCCAGCTGGAAAAGCTCGCTGACTATCTCAGCACGTTCTCCGTTACGGCTGGTGTTTTCCTTCAGGTAACTTATCGGGTCCTGGAGAATTTTGGTGATAATCGACTTGGTCATCGCCGCCACATTATCTCGCTCTTCATCAGACAGCGGGCGCAGTTTCTTCAATGTTTTGTTCAATTGTGCAAGGCGTATCTCCTCAGCCTTTTTCATCAGGGCACTGACCGTAGGCCTTACCTCGAGAATCCGCCACCAAGCGGTAAATTCCGCCATCTCCACAGCGATAATTTCGGCCACTCGCTCAACCTCCCCTTCTCGCTGGCTCCGGTTTTTTTCTGAAATCTGGGTGAGGTGGTCAATGTTATACAGGAAAACGTTGTCCATCTGTGCTACTGCCGGCGCCACGTTCCGGGGTACGGCGATATCAATTATCACCAGAGGAAGCTCGGGGCGATGCTTCATTGCCGTCTCAACATGGCTAACGTCCAGCAGCCAGTGAGGGGCACCGGCACAGGCCACCACCAGGTTGCAGGTTTTCAGCTCTTCTGCCAGGTCATTCATATCAATCGGTAATCCGCCCAGTGCGGTGGCCAGAACTGAAGCTCTTTTCCGGGTGCGGCTGGCAACGATAATTTGGGATACCCCTCTATCCTTGGCCGCTTTCGCCGCCAGCCTCCCCGCTTCCCCGGCACCGATGACTAGCATTCGGCAGCTTCCCAGGTCGCCGATAGCCCTGGCGGCTAGGTCCACTGCCACCGAGCTCACCGAGAGGGCATTTTTGCTGATTTCGGTTTCTTCACGGACCCGCCGTCCGGTCCTGATGGCATTCTGGAACATGTGGCGCAGGGGCAAATTGACCATCTTCGCTTTCTCGGCAGCTTCCAGCGCCTGACTTACCTGCCCCAGAACTTCATATTCGCCAACTATCATCGAGTCGAGTCCGCAGGCGATGCGGAACAGGTGCTCAACCGCGGCCTCACCTTCAAGGACGTAGGTATAGCGGCGCACAGTGGTATCCGGGATATCCAGATGAGTCTGCAGGAAATTGAGGCTCGTCTGCGTGGCATGGCTATCTCCACC
>CAYFVI010000152.1:0-1555 GCA_964346525.1 uncultured Dehalococcoidaceae bacterium | reverse complement strand
GGAATAGGTATTGGGCATCTGTTCCTCAGGCAATTCGATGTTCACGCCCACGGATTTCACACCGGCTTCGGAAGCGCCCTTGTTGGCTGCCTCCATGATACCGGGTCCGCCGCCGGTGATTACGGAGAACCCCGCCTCGCCAAGCCGACGGGCGATTTCCTCTGTTTTCCGGTACAATTCCTCGCCTGGCGTCACCCTTGCCGAACCGTAAATGGATACGGCCGGTTCCACTCCTGAAAGCCGGTCGAATCCCTCCACCAGCTCACCGATGATGCGGAACATACGCCAGGACTCCTCTTTAGCCAGTTCATTGATTTCATATTCCTGTGGCATGGCTGTCTCCCCGTCCCGATAATTATAGATTATACAACGCTTTCAGTATCAAAGGTGGATACCAGAAAACGGGTGATTTTACGGCGGATAAATGGATACCAGAGCCAGAAGGTGGTGTGCGTTCCCGGAAACCAGCTCAGAGGCGGTTTGCCGGAGGCCTTCCAGAGGTCAAGCGTGGCCTGCCTAGGAATGTATTCGTCCCAGAGGGCGTTGAGCAACAGCACCGGACGTTCCCGCAGGCGGTGACCATAGGTCATGGGGTCTATCAGATAGGCCCGGCTGGGGGGCGTTACGTTCTCAAAGCCTTTCTCGTCAACCTCACCCAGATATTGCCGGTAGACCTGCTGGTTGTGGAGGTATTCTTCCTCGGTTACTTGGTAACCCTTCCTCATGGAGCGCTTCCGGCTGAGATGTCCTATCTTCTGTGAGTTACCGCCGGCGATGAGGAAGACCCCGGCCTTTATGCGGTCGTCTATGCCCATGGTAATCGCGGAGATGAAGCCACCGAAGCTTATGCCGATTATCCCCACCTTCTCCGTGTCTATCTCGGTACGGCCTCTGGCCCAGTCAATTGCCTGGCGGACATCGGTTACGGAAATGACATAGCTCTCAAACCACTCGTCAGGGGTGAGGGTGGGGTAGCGCTGTTTTACCTCATCCGGCATGCGCCGGGAATGGAAGATCGAATAAAGGACAAAGCAGGCCATGCCCTTCTTGACTAGGGACCGCGCCAGCAGCCGGCAGGGGATGAGGAGCTGGTCGCCGATACCGTGAAACAGGATGACCAGCGGGGCACCGGTGACCTTCAGCGGCCGGAAATACTCGGCCCGGACCGTATTGTTCTTTTCATGGCGCGTCGGGTGGGCGGTTGGATAGTGAACCGTATAGTGCTCCCACTCCCGGTGCCTCTGCTTCAATTGCACGCGGGCGTTCAGTCCATCGTCTGAATAGTGGAAGGGATTCATAGCCCACCCTTTAAATAGGTATAGGTATAGTTTAAAGGTCAGACTACTTGGAAGTCAAAGAAGCAGCGGATGTTATGCTGAGCGGTTACACCTCGGCCAGGATACCTAAATCCGGATTTTCTAGCATAGCCGCGGCTCTTCTGGCTGTCCTGGCCACAATCTTGGAGCAGTGCTCGTGCATACCCAGCTCCTGCAACCACTGTTTCTGCCACGGGATTTCGCGGCTCAATTCTGTGCCCATAAACGCCCGGCGAATA
>CAYFVI010000151.1:0-2181 GCA_964346525.1 uncultured Dehalococcoidaceae bacterium | reverse complement strand
AGCCAGAAACGCTTAAATTTATGAAGCGAGATGCCGCATACCTGAAAAAATTGAGCGGCGACCGCATACGCCACGAGCTCGAGCTCATCTTCAAGGAAGATTGCCCTGAGAAATCCCTGCACCGTGCCGATGAGCTCGGGGTGCTCAAAATATTGCACCCGGGACTGAAAGCGGATAGCTGGCTCTCGGCCAGATACGAAGGGGTGCGGGAGTGGAGCAAGCCCAACAAACCATCATTGGGGCTCTACCTTGCCCTGCTCGTTTACCGCACGGAATCTGATGAAGTCGAGGAATTTATCTCATACCTGCGATTGCGCAGGTCAATCGCTAAAACGCTGCTTGATACGGTTGACCTGAAGGCAAAACTGGAGCGCCTGGCCTCTCCACAAATAGCACCGAGCCAGGTTTATACGCTGCTCATCGATTATCCAATGGAAGCGATTGTCGCCAGTATAATTGCCGGAGAGATACCGGAGGCGGTAAATCGCCTGAATGAGTTTATGAATAAGCTGAGGTTTATCAAGCCCGCCCTCAGCGGTGAAGATTTAAAAAGGCTGGGGGTGGCACAGGGGCCGGAGATAAAGGCCATACTGAATCGGCTGCTTGAAGCCAGGCTGGACGGGAAAGCGGCGATAAAACGCGACGAGGAAGCCCTGGTTACAGGCTGGCTGGCGGGGAAAGGCGCGTAAGCAATGGGGAAAAAGAAATCTTATATTATTCTTTTCGCGCTGCTGGTACCGGTGCTGGCGCTCTGCGGCTGGGGGCTTAATGCTCGATTCAATGGGGTCGAAACGGTGCATTACCGGTTCGAGGCGTCGGAACGGAATGAGCACAATTTAACCATTGCCATACCGCTTCAGGAGTATCGTGAGTACCGGGCGATACCCAGGCCGAGCTGGGATGATTACAGCGATAAGCCAGATAATCGCAGCTACTATGATTTTTTCGCCGCATATAAATCATTGGCAAGCCATCCCGATGACGATTATATAATTCAGGCTGTGGTCAGCAATCTGGAAGAGACAGCTTCCGCCGCGGGCCTGGATGACAAGGAAAAAGCCGAACTGGCCCTTAATTTCATCCAGAGCTTCACCGTTACCAGCGATAACGAGACCACGCCGTTCGATGAATACCCTCGTTATCCGCTGGAAACGCTATTTGAACGAGGGGGCGACTGTGAAGACACCTCGATTTTGCTGGCCGCGATTCTGACCGAGATGGGCTATGATGTGGCCCTTCTCGTCTTCGAGGAATATGACCACATCGGGCTGGGCATCAACATGCCCCCGGAATATGAAATGCACGGTAATTCCTGGATATATGATGATGGTCGGCGCTACTGGTACCTGGATACTCTGGGGAAGCAGTCAATCGGCTGGTGCCCCGAGCCGTATGACCAGACATCCGCCTACATATACCCTATGGAAAAATAACGATTGATACGCTTCAGGATTTAGGATTTACCGTTTACTGTCTCCACCAGATACGTTTCCATGTTCTGCTGCTTACAGCGTGTGAAAAGTTCTTCGGTTTCGCTTTTCTCTTTATAAAGCGTGAAAAGCGCCGGGCCGGAGCCGGCAAGGTGGACGTGGGGGGCACCGAGCTTTTTGATATGGTCGCGGTAGACCTTTAATTTTGCCCCACCGGCAAAGGCAACGTTCTCAAAGGTATTGAAAAGAACAGAAGGTTCTTTGCCCTCTTTCAGTTCTTCAACCGTTCGCTGCGTTATCTGCCCATCGGTGAAGTGACTGGCATTCAGGCTGGCGTAGAGATTTGCCGTCTTTCCCGGGGGGTGGGGTACATCGGGCATGACCAGGACGACCCAGTGATGGGGCAGCGGAGGAAGCGGCGTTATCACCTCACCTCTCCCCTCAGCCATTGCCGTGCCGCCATAAAGGAAGAAGGGGACGTCAGAACCAAGCTGTGCCGCGAGCTCAAGCAGTCTCCTCTCTGATAAGCTCAATTCCCAGACTTGGTTTAAGCCGAGCAGAGCCGCGGCCGCCGCGCTGCTGTCGCCGCCCAGTCCCGAAATCAATGGGACGCGGCTCTCGATCTCAATGGCGATTCCCTTATCAATGCCCAGAGTTTCCCGCACCAGGATTATCGCTCTTGAGACGAGGCTTTTTCCCGGCGACCATTCCGGCAGGTCCGACCTGATGTCCACCGACCGGCTGGCCCGAA
>CAYFVI010000150.1:0-10604 GCA_964346525.1 uncultured Dehalococcoidaceae bacterium | reverse complement strand
GTTTCCGTGCCAGAATATATATCAGGACGTGAGTGTGCGGGCCTTCTCCGTGGTCCTCCGGGTCTTCGGCGATTCCAGATTCAATTATTGGAAAATCTTCGAAATAATGGCGCAGCTCGGCCTCAGTGAAGCAGTGCACCGGCCTTCCGGAGCGACTCTCAAAGGTATTCTTTTCCACTTCCTGTCCTTTACCAAAGCTCGGCTCTTTATCCGAGAATACAGTGAAGAACAGCCACCCGTTTTCCTTCACTTTATCCGCACACTGCGCCAAACACAGGAATCTCTCTTTTTCGCGGAAGAGATGCAGGACATGGTAGCAATATATGGCATCGTATTGTTCAGGTTCGAAAGACATATCCAGGACTGAGCCGCTATGAGTCCTGGTCTGCGGGTCGTATTCACCGGCCATTTCGGAGGCAACCTCTGATATTTCAATGCCGGTGACATCGAAGCCGGATGCCGAAAAAAGCTTTGTATTCCGTCCGTATCCGGAGCCGGGGACCAAGACCCTATTCACCCCGTTCTTACGAAATATTTTGGCGGCATATTCGGCGGTCCGGCTAGGCTGCGTGCCCCATACATAGCCTTCGTCCCGAAACCGCTTATCCCAGTAAGCTTTTTTATCCATAATGCATTTATTTGAGATGCAGGAACAGCTCTAGTCCTTTTCAGTGGCTGATGTCCGCGCCGGGGATATTTCAGTGTAACTATACTTGTTATGGTTCTTTACGTGAGCTTAAAAATCCTGTCTGCCCTCGATGGCCCGGCTGAGGGTGACGTCATCGGCGTATTCCAGCTCGGTGCCAAAAGGTAGCCCGCGGGCAAGGCGGGTAACCTTTATACCCAGCGGCGTTATCAGGCGGCTCAGGTACATGGCGGTCTGCTCTCCCTCAAGGTTGGGGTTGGTGGCCAGAATAATCTCCTTCACCGAGCCATCTTCAAGCCGGTTCATCAGCTCTTTTACTCTGATGTCCTCTGTGCCGATACCTTCGGTGGGGGAAATGGCCCCGTGTAAAACATGGTACATTCCGTGATAAATACCGGTATGCTCTATGGACAGAATATCCTGGGGCTGCTCCACGATACATATCTGGCTGCGGTCACGCCTGTCAGCGCGGCAGAGAGAACAGGGGTCAGACTCGGTCACGTTAAAGCAGGTCGAGCAGAGGGTTATTTTGCGTTTCAGGGAAAGTATCGCTTCGGCGAGGAGCTTGCTCTGCTCATCACCGGCGCGCAACAGATGGAAGACAATGCGCTGGGCACTCTTCGGCCCGATGCCGGGCAGTTTATTGAATTCCTGAATGAGGTTATTGATTACATCAGCATGGGGAAGGACATTCTGCTCCAAGTCTGTATCTCCTTCAACTGCTTAGGTTAAACCGGGGATTTTGAAATCGCCAGTGAGCCCCCCGAGGCGCTTGGCCGCTGCTTCCTGTGATTTAGCCATGGCTTCACTGACCGCGGTCAGTACCAGGTCCTGCAGAAGCTCGACATCTTCCGGATTGACTACCTCTGGTGATATTGCAACCGACTGTATTTTCTGCTGACCATTCATGGTGACTTTGACCGCACCCCCTCCAGAGCTGCCCTCGACGGTCAGGTTGCTCAGTTCCTCCTGGGCCTGGGCCAGTTTTGCCTGGAGTTTCTGGGCCTGCTGGAACATGAATCTGTTCATTTCTCCTCCGACTCAATTATCTGGGCTCCTATTTTCAGGGCTTCTTCTATCAGGTGGTTGGCCTCTGGCTCGTGGACACAGCGAACGCGGCAGGCACGACCCAGGCAATGGCTGATTATCTGCTCCGCTATCTGCTGGTTGTCCGGTTTCTCCATATTTTCCTTGTGCAGCGGGAACTTGAATGAGAGGATAACGGTATTATTCTCAATGGCTTTTGGCTTGGCACTTCTGAGCAAAGCGGCAGCGGGGGTTCGGCTCATGCTGGACGGGGCGTCCCGGATGAATTTCAGCCAGTTCAGTTGCAGGTTTTCGATTTCAGCACCGCCGGTTGCAACGGGGATCGGGGAGACGGCTTCGGTCGTGGCCGGCGAGGGCACCGGTTCTGGTTCGCTTTTTCTCTCTTTTGGTTCTGGCACCGGGGCTGATTCCATCGCCGGTGCTGGTTCTGGTTTGCGCTTCTGCTCAGCTGCTGGTTCAGGGTGACGTTCTTCTTTGGCAACCGGCCTTTCTGGTGGTGCCGGAGGCTTTTCTGTTGTCACTGGCTTCGCTGGCTGGCGTACTTCCGGCTCTGTCTTCAGAGCCGGTGCCGGTTCTTTTCCGGTGGTCAGGACGGCGTCCACCAGGGCAAGCTCCAGCGGCAGCGTGGAGTAATTATCGAGGCCGAAGTCAAGCTGTCCGAAGAGCTTTACCGCCTTTAATATTTGAGGTAGTGAAGCTTTGACGGCCAGTTCCTTCAATTCCGCGATGTCCTCGGCGGGCAGGTCTATCGATTCATCAGAGCCGGTTTTGACCAGGAGCAGAGCCCTGAGGTATGCCACCAGTTCCCGATTGAACTGGCGTAGGTCAAGGCCATCGCTGTTGATGCCGTTTATGGTCGATACTCCGGCGGTGACATCGTTATTGACGATGTGCTTTACCATCTCTTTGGCTCGCCAGTCGCTGGTAATGCCCAGGATTGTCTGGACCTGCGTCAGGGTGACTTTGTTACCGTAGTAGGTGGTCAACTGCTCCAGGAGGTTTTCCGCGTCTCGCAGGCTGCCGGTAGCGGCCTTGGCGATGAGCCTCAGCGCCTCCGGCTCGATTTTAATGGTCTCCTTCTTGCCGATTTGGGTCAATTTGGTCACCACATCGGCCTGGGATATTCGTCTGAAATCAAAGCGCTGACAGCGCGACATGATGGTGGGGAGCACCTTGTGCACCTCGGTAGTGGCCAGGACAAAGATGACATGCGGCGGCGGCTCCTCCAGGGTTTTGAGCAGCGCATTGGAGGCACTGGTGCTCAGCATGTGTACTTCATCGATGATATAGACCTTGTACCGCGCTTCGTTCGGTGCGGAATTGACATTTTCCCTGAGGTCCCGGATGTTTTCCACGGGGGTGTTGCTGGCGGCGTCGATTTCAATGACATCCAGAGCTCTGCCCTCGGTGATTGCCTGGCACATCTCACAGGTATTGCAGGGTTCGCCCTTGCCTTCATTGGTGAAGCAATTGACCGCCTTGGCCAGAATGCGTCCGGTGCTGGTCTTGCCGGTGCCGCGCGGTCCGCAGAAAAGGTAGGCATGAGAGACGTGGCCACTAATCAGGGCATTTTGCAGCGTCTTGGTTGCCTGTTCCTGGCCGACCACCTCGGCCAGGGTCTGCGGGCGCCACCGACGGTAAAAGACCTGAGAAGCCATTTTATTTATTATAACCTAATATGCGGTGGCGTTTCTAGGCGGTTGCCGTCCGTTATGAAGTCGGATTTTGGACATCAAATATGAGTGGTTACCATTCCAAAACAAAAAGCCAGCTTTACCGCATTGGACTTGCGGGTCTTCCTGCCGTAAAGCTGGCTTGTCGGTCTAGTTTGCTTCAGGAAAGCAGGGTGGGTATATCTTTGGAGGCGTCTTCGATGGCTCTCAGCTTGACCTCGGTCTCTTCCTGCCGCTTCTTGAATTCAGGGATAAGCTGAGTGGACTGGTTGTAATACATCCTCACCTTTTCCACATCGCTTAGCTCGGACAGGATGACGGTAACATCAAGCACGCCTCTCTCACGCGGATAATCGCCATTTCTGATAAGTGCTTCCGGCGCAATATCCCTCATGTAATCCCCGAGCGCTTTAACCATATCCATGTTCATCTCTTTACCCGGTGCCGAGATTAGGTACAGGGCTCGCTTTGAATCCACTGGGTTACACTTCAGGGACAGCTCGCTTATGGCCTCGTCCATAGCCTGGATGCCCTTCATGGTTTCATCGCCTTTTGCCCTGAAATCACGCCTTGACTCACGCCGGAACCTGATTAGAGGAATATCCGACTTGCCGTATCCGATTACCGTCCAGCCGACCAGTGTCTGAATGATATCGCCGGCATCAAGCACTTTCGAGGCAATGTACTTGGCTTTCTTCTCTTCCCCGGCACACAGCATGTTGTAGAACGGCTCGGCAATCATGGCATTTATTTTGGCGATATTACCTTTGATTGAAGAATCCTTGCGGACAAATCTCTGGTTATCCACCAGAAATACCGCATCGGCCACGGAATATGAGGACTTCAGGCAGGTGGCGGTATTATATATGGTTCTGTCCTCGGTGGTTTCCTCATGCTCAAAGGGAAGAACAATAAGGTTGTAAATCGGCTTGTCCGCATAGCGCTCTTTAATATGCTGCGTCATCACTGAGACGGCGCCGGAACCGGTGCCGCCAGCAGCGCTGGCAATAAACAGGAATGCGTCTGTCTCAAAGAACCGTTTGGTGGTTCTTATGGCATCGATTACCTTATCGCCGTCCTCTCTGGCAATTTCCGCGCCAAGCTCATTTATTTTGCCCACGCCGTGCCCACCGGTCTTGCGACTGCCAATGAGGATTCGGTGCTGATAGTCCTTTCTGATGCTTGTGAGCCCACTCAGGTCAGCAGCATCGGCATTTACCGCATAGCAGCCGGTGATTATCTCAATGCCACGCGAGCTTCTTGCTTTCTTGTTCAGCCGGGCAAATTCATCTGCTATTCGACCACCACACTGTCCAAAACCTACGACTACTAGTTTCATAGCCCACCTCTAAACATAATAATAGAGTTTAGTTATTTTAAGCATACTTATCATCTAATGTCAATCTCTTTATCCAAAACTACCGCCGAAATTACTAGTAATAAAGTCCCTGGCAATAATGTCATAGCGGAGGCGTAATCTGAAGCTAGCACGCTGTCTATTAATGGCTCTTTTTTTGTTCCGGAAGCCCTCTTTTCCATAAAAAATGTTGAAAAACTATAATACCTATATTAGAATTGTGTAAAACAATCGGGTGTGGGGTCAATGGCGAGAGAAGCACCATCGCGTGAAGCACTGGAAGATGTCGGGCATGATATCACCGATCTTGAAAAAGCAGTTGCCCGGGCGGAACAGCTGAGCCTTGCGGCCAGGGGGGCAGCAGAGGCGACCACTCAGGCTGCGCATAGGGCGATACAACGGGCAGAGCAAATCAGTCAGGAGGCGAAAGAAGCCGCCGAAGCGGCCTCTAGAGCAGCTGAAGAGGCGCTACAGCGTGCGGAAGAAGCAAACCGGGAAATTAGGGAAAGCGCTGAAGCGGCCTTAAGAGCTGCCGAAGAGACGATAAAACGAGCCGAAGAAACTGCCCGCGCTCCAAAGGAAGCATCCAGGGCGATTGCAAAGCGTTTTCAAGAGGCAATCAACCGTGCCGAAGAGATAAGCAAGGAGGCCATGGAAGCGGCAGAGGCGGCATATGTTTCTTCGGAGGAAGGGCTGAATCGGGTCAGCGAGATAGGCAACGAAGCTAAAGAAATTGCCGAATCCGCCGCCAAGACCGCTAAAGAGGAACTTGATAAGGCGGAAGAAGCGGGCCGGATGGCCAAAGAGGCCACCGAAGAATCCATCAGGGTAACCAAAGAAGCTTCCAGCAAAGCAGACAAGGTCAACCGTGAGGCCAGAGAAGCGGCTGAGGCATCGATAAAGGAAGCCAAGGAAGCAGTCGCTAGAGCAGACAGGACCAGCCGGACCACGAAGGAAACGGCTGAGGCAGCGTCAAGGGCGGCTCAGGAAGTAGCTCTCAGAGCAGAGAAAATAAGCAATGAGGCTAAGGGACTTGCGGAAACATCGTTGAGAACTTCGCAGGATGCTATCATCCGCGCCGAAGCAGTAGGCAAGGATGTGAGGTTGGCGGCAGGTAATTCTACAAGGGCTTCGCAGGAAGCAATAGCCAGAGCCGAGACAATAAGCAAAGAAAACAGGGCAGTGATAGATGCGGCAGTCGTCGCTACCAAAGAGGCTGTTGACGCGGCAATCGCTGCCTCCAGGGAAGCAGCGGAAATGTCCTCCCGGGAGTTCCAGAAAGCAACCGGTCGGGCAGAAGACATAAGAAATGAGATAGAAGCAGCGCATCAGGGGTTGATCAAGGTCTTTGAAGAGGCGCTGGCTCATGTGGAAACAATGAGCCGCCAGACATTGGAAAAGGCTGAGGAAGCGGTCAGAGCCACTCTGGAAAGGGCTGAGAAGGCGGCCTCAGACTCAGAAGAGGCGATACATCGGGTAGAAGAGGTAAGCCAAGAGGCAAAAGAGACTGCTGAAACCTCTGCTCAGGCAACCCAGGAAGCTGCGGAGACGGCGATTAGAATTGCCCAGGAGGCGACTGAGGCATCAAAAGCTACTTCACAGGAGGCGATAGACCGGGCGGAAGAAATCGGACGGGATGCTAGGGAAGCCAACGAAGCGGCGGCGCAGGCAGCTCAGGAAGCAATAGAGAGAGCATTGCGTATGACCAAGGAAGCGGCGGAAGCAGCGTCTACAGCTTCCCAGGAAGCGATAAGCCGAGCAGAAACGGTTGGCAAGGAAACAAAGGATGCGGCCGAGGAATCGGTCAAAGCTGTCAAAGAGGCCACCAGACTGGCTACCAGTACGGCAAGAGAGGCGACCGAAATGTCGGTGAAAGCCTTTGAAGAGGCGATAAGTCGGGTGGAATCAATAAGCCAGGAGACAAAGGAGGTAACTGAAGAATCAGCGAGAGCCGCCAAAGAGGCTACTAAGGCCACGGTACGTGCGGCCAGGGAGGCCACCGACGAGACAACAAGGGTTGCCAAGGAGGCAGCGGAAACGGCAATAAGGTCGTTTGAGCAGGCTATACTACGCGTTGCCGCCGCCGGTAAGGAAGCAGGAGATGCGGCGGAAGCATCGCTCAAGGCTTTTGAAAAGGCGATCGGGGAAGTTGAAGAACTCCGGGAAGAAGAGGAGGTTGCTGAGGTAACTGAAGGCACTGATGAGGAAGCGGCTGAGGCAACGCTAAAGGCCTTTGCCAAGGCTATTGGCAAGGCCAAAGAGTCCAGTGCGAAGGGAAAATCAAAAGCGGTACGAGGCAAGGGAAATGAAAAGATAGAAGCGCGTTTGGACTTCCTAGCACAAATGTATGAGAAAAAGAAAAACGAACCGAGCAGCGAAGATGACGTTGAGGAGGAGGATGAGAGTAGCGAAGAATAAATCTTGTTGTAACCAATCACGTATCAGTGTATCAGTAATATTAATGCAGGAGGTACTCGATGGCTAATCCCAGGGAACAAACCAAGAAGGTCAGTGGTGAAATCGAAGAAGTAGTTGAGGAAGCGGTCGAAGCCGTTCCTGAAGAAGCTGCACCGCCCAGTGTCGAAGTGGAAGCACAACCGTCCAAGCCACTTGAAGAAGTACTGGGACAGGCCGAAAAGGCTTACGCTGCTTTTATGGAAGCGCAGCGACAGGTGGCCAATGCCTATCGGGCCAACGAGCAACAAATTGCCAAGGCCTACAAGCGTGCCGAGCAGCAGGCGAAGAATGCCTATGATGAGGCGATAAAAGAAGCGATTAGAGCACGTGATGAGAGTGTAGCTGCTGCGCTTAAAGCCCGTGAGGATGCTATCTCCCAGGCAGAGAGAGCGTTCAGGAAGGCAAGAGAGCAGGCAGAGAAGGCATGCGAGGAACAGGTAGAGACGGCCAAGGCCAAGAGGGAAGAGGCGCTCGCCGGAGCCTGGCAGCTACGTGAAGAAACCGTGGAACAGGCCTGGAATATATACGCTAAACTGTCAAGATAGGTTAGGTTGTAAGGACAGGCGGAGTATTCCCTGAGTAGACTGATACATTTGTGTGTGATTGAGAATCTGGTGGTTAGATTAAAGACGGGATATCTTTGAGGGTGACCTCTATTCCCCGGTACTTGTCTTCGATTCCTTCCTGTCTCTTCTTCAGTGCGGTAATAAGGCTGATTGTCTTGGTAAAGTAGTTCCTAATCTTTTCCACGTCACTGAGTTCCGAGAGGATGACGGTAACATCCAGCAGCCCTTTCTCTCTCGGGTAATCACCACTTCTGATGACCGCCTCGGGAGCAAGGCTCTTGAGATAGGTCCCGAGCTCCTTGATGAGGTCGACGTTCATTTCCTTGGGTGGGGCGGAAACCAAGTAAAGCGCTCTCTTTGAATCTATGGGGTTTACCTTGAGTGAGAGACCGCTGATGGCTTCGTCCATGGCCTGGGTTCCCTTCTGCGCTTCCGAGGCCTTGTTTCTGAAATCACGTGTCCGGGTCAGGATTTTCTTGGCCATAGAGATTTCAGAACGTCCATAGCCGATTGCGGTCCATCCGGTCAGCGTCTGTATAATGTCGCCGGCATCAAGTATCTTCGCCCCGATATACTGGTGCTTTTTCTCTTCACCGGCACAAAGCAGGTTGTAAAATGGCGCGGTAATGAGGGAATTGATTTTGGACAGATTACTTCTAATCGAGGCATCTTTCATCACGTATCTCTGATTATCAACCAGGAAGATGGCGTCGGCGACCAGATAAGCAGATTTCAGACACGTGGCGGCATTGTATATGGTCCTTTCCTCGGTGGCCTCTTCATGCTCAAAGGGCAGGATTATGAGATTATATACCGGCTTATCCACATAGCGCTCTTTGATAAGTTGGGTGATAACGGGAAGCGAGCCGGAGCCAGTACCCCCGGCGGCACCAGCTATCAGCAGGAATGCATCTGCTTCGACGAAACGTTTGCTGGTTCTTATCGTTTCGATAATCTTATCGCCATCCTCTTTGGCAATCTCGGCACCAAGCTCGTTGATTTTGCCGACCCCGTGTCCACCGGTTTTCCGGCCGCCGATTAGTATGCGATGCTGGTAATCCGGCTTGATGCCCGTCAGGCCACTGAGGTCAGCAACATCAGTATTAACGGCAAAGGCATTGGCCATGATATCGATGCCGCGTTGAACGTGCGCTTTACGGTTCAATCGGGCAAATTCATCAGCAATTCGACCGCCACATTGTCCGAAACCAACTATAATTAATTTCATGGTTTACCTTATTTCATTAATTGTGTTATTTTAGGCATTATTTCTACGCAATGTCAATGATGGATTTTTCAAGTACACGTTTGAAGCAGATTGGGTGAGAAATTGGCACAAGAATAGAGTAGAAAAAAGTCCCTCCCTCAAAAGTAACCCTCCTTCTGTTTAGGAAACGGCGGCCATTCCTTCCCTAGCATTAACGTAAGCCATTAGTATACTATAACATCTTTTGCCCGTTTTGTTACAGCCCCTTGCTGGCGATGAAGGCGGTGAGGTCGCCCAGGCGGCAGCTGTAACCCCACTCGTTGTCGTACCAGGCAAGTACCTTGACCATGTTGTCGCCGATGACCATGGTGCTCAAAGCATCGACGATGCTACTGGCCGGATTGCCTTTGAAGTCCATGCTGACCAGCGGCTCCTCGCAGTACTCCACGATGCCCTTCAGAGGCCCGTCGGCAGCGGTTTTAAATGCTTGGTTGACCTGTTCGACGGTTACCTCCTGCTTCAAATCGGCGACGAAGTCTATGACCGAGACGGTGACCACCGGGACGCGGAAGGCCATGCCGTGCAGCCTGCCTTTAAGCTCAGGCATAACTATAGTAACAGCATAAGCGGCGCCGGTGGTGGTGGGGATGAGGTTCATGGCAGCAGCCCTTGCCCGGCGCAGGTCCTTGTGCACCATGTCCTGGATTCTCTGGTCATTGGTGTAAGCGTGGATGGTGGTCATCAGCCCCTTGTCCACGCCGAAGTTATCATGGAGCACCTTCACCACCGGAGCGATGCCGTTGGTGGTACAGGAAGCATTGGAGATGATGGTGTGCTTCGCCGGGTCATATTTACCTTCGTTGACGCCGAGGACGATGGTGATATCCTCATTCTTGGCCGGGGCGGATATAATCACCTTTTTGGCGCCGCCCTTGAGATGGGCGGAAGCCTTGGTAGCGTCGGTGAAGAGGCCGGTGGACTCGATGACGATATCTATTCCGTGGTCGCGCCAGGGTATACTGGCAGGGTCTCTTTCCGAGATGACCTTCACCTTATGGCCATCAACGGCGATGGCGTCGTCGCTGGCCTCCACGGTGCCCGGGTATGGCCCGTAAGTGCTATCCCATTTCAGCAGGTGGGCGTTGGTTTTAGTATCAGCAAGGTCATTGATGGTCACGACTTCCAGCTCACCTTTATGGTACTGGTTGATGGTGCGAAAAGTCAGCCGCCCGATGCGACCGAAACCATTGATACCTACTTTAGTTGCCATCTTATTCCCTCCACCATGTCTGTAATTTGATATATTGTCCTACCGGTTTATCTTCAATTGGGTGAATGCTCCCATTCCAGCAAACTGCGCTGCCTGCCCCAGCTCATCCTCTATCCGGAGGAGGCGATTGTATTTGGCGGTGCGTTCGGAGCGGCAGGGGGCCCCGGCCTTGATTTGACCGGCATTGAGGCCAACGGCAAGGTCAGCGATGGTGGTATCCTCAGTCTCGCCGGAGCGGTGGCTGACGATGGTCGTCCAGCCAGCTTCCTGCGCCATCCTGATGGCGGATATTGTCTCGGTAAGGGTGCCTATCTGATTGAGCTTGATAAGGATGGAATTGGAAGCTTTGATATCAATGCCGCGGCTCAAGCGGCCGACGTT
>CAYFVI010000149.1:0-2339 GCA_964346525.1 uncultured Dehalococcoidaceae bacterium | reverse complement strand
TATCTAAAGCGTCGATTCTTTCCAGGCATGATTGAACCAGTTGCGATGGCGTCAGCTTGCCGGAAGCAATTGCGGAGGCTGCCTCGGTAACGGTCAGCTCATACGGTTGCTTTATCGATGACATGTCAGGCCCCTTTCATCAGGATAATTGAATTAATATTACCACAGGTTCTGTGCAGAGAAAAAAACCTTTATCTCTTTGCCCGGCTTTCCGTCTGTTGATTCGCTTCCAGCGGCAGGGAAAAGCCAAAGGTACTGCCCTTGTCTTTCTCGCTCTGCACCCATATCTGACCGCCGTGCAACTCCACCAGTTTCTTGGACAGGCTCAGTCCCAACCCCAGCCCGGCGAGGCGGGCCCTTTCCCTTTCCAGCTGCTGATAGGGCTCGAAGAGCTTTTCCTGCTCTTCTTGGCTTATGCCGCGGCCGGTATCCATCACTTCCACCACCAGGTAAGTCCCGTTTTTCCTGGCCTTCACTGTGATACTGCCTCCAGCCGGCGTAAATTTAAAGGCGTTGTTGAGCAGGTTGAGCACCACCTGCCGCAGGCGGTCTTTATCGGCCTGGATGACCGGCAGTGAAGAAGGCAACTCGGCTTTTAATATATGCCTGTTCTTCCGGGCCAGCGGTTTCACGCTGTCCACAATGCTGCGGAGCAGTCGGCCGGAATCAACCGATTCAAGATTAAGGTGGAGCATCCCTACTTCACCGCGAGCCAGGTCAAGCAGTTCATCGATGCGCTGGTTCAGATTGTAAGCGCCTTGACTGATATTATGTGCCAGCTCCCACATTGGCCCGCTCCTCTTGACTTCTTCAAGCAATAGCTCGCTGGAGGCCAGCACCGGTGTAATTGGCGTTTTGAGCTCGTGTACCAGGGCACGGGTAAACTCCACCCTTTTATTGATTTCCGCCTCCAGTTCCTGCCTGAGTTGCTTCTCGTTTTCAAATAATTGCCGCAGTTCCGTTTCGGATTGTTCCAGAGCGGCCAGCATGCCGTTAATGGTGGCGCCGAGCCGGGACAGTTCATCCGAGCCAGGCACTGACACCCGTGCGTTAAGTTTACCGCTGGTCCCGATGTCTTGAACGTTTCGGCTCAGGTAAGATAGTCTGGAAAGGACCTGTTTTTCCAGGAGGAGGATGGTTACCAGCCCAAATGCCAGACTGACACCGACAATGGTCAGGATGAGATAGGAGATAGCGGACTGGCCCTGCTGATAAATATCCCTGGGCGCATCCACCCTGAGCATCAGAGCTGGGCGCTTGCTAATGTCTTCGATGACGGTGTAGCCGGCGATGGACTGTTCGCTGAGGGGCTGGATAAAAATAGGAGACGCGGCTGAGATTGAGGCTAGCGCGGCGGAGAAGTCGGGGGGAAGCTGAGGGTCGCTGAATTTGTGAATGGTTAGCGAGAGGAGCGTGATTTCAGCCAGCCCACCGACCGTGGTCTCATCGAGGTATCGTCCCATTATCAGTGCCCCTCGAACCGGGCCTTCATCTTCACTGGTCAGGATGGGGTGGGAGCTAATTATCATGGGACCTTCAGCAAGGGCAATAGTGCCGGTATAGCCGCTTTCCTTGTTCTGGTGAGCAACTAAAAAATCATGTTCCGCGAGATAGGCGGAAATACTTGGCGGGACGGGCATCTCCTCTTCATCTTCAAGGTCAAATGCCTTGCTGAAGACTATTTGACCGGCGGAGTCAGCATACAGTATAAGGTTCAGTTGCAGTTCAATGAATGTGCTATTGGTGAGGTTCGACCTGATGTACTCTTCACCGGGGTCAGCGATGAAAGCATAGGTATCATCCCAGGCAGCCCAATCCGAGGTCGTGGTATCAAGGCTGGAGAGTACCTGGGAATAAGCCGTTAAGACCCGTTCCACATCCCGTTGCGTACTCTGTCTTTCCAGGTCGGAATAGCTTTCCAGCAGGATGTTACGGGAGATAAAGAAGAGCAGTATGATTACGCCGTAGAAGGTACCGGCAATGATAAGCAGCGTTTTTCGGCGCAGTGTCATATCTTATTGCCTCTGCCAAGAATTCTATCACTGGTTACTATGACTATCAAGGAAGTGGCTATACGGTCAGGCGAAAGGGCGCACAGCACGTAAACGCTTTATCCAGCGATTTCACCGAGGGGTTCATTCTGGAAAGGTGCATCGCGGTTCCGGCACGGGAATGAGCGATATTTGACCAATGGTATGCTCGTTGGGTAAACTATCTCATCACAGTGGGGGAACATAACAGAGTATGATCTGGTTTCGTCGGGCGGCTGCTATATCTCTGGCGGTCATCTTCGTTATTCTGGCGCCACTGGTGCTGCTTGCCTTCCGTGTAAATGCCAC
>CAYFVI010000148.1:0-1767 GCA_964346525.1 uncultured Dehalococcoidaceae bacterium | reverse complement strand
GATGGCTTCACCTTGGCTTGAACCGGAGAGGTACTTCTTGATGCCGGCGATGGTGGCCGCTGCCGTAGGCTCAATGTAGTAGCCCTGGCGGCATGTTTCCAGCAGAGACCTACTGATTTCCTCCTCGCTCACGATAATGAATTCGCCTCCGGTCTGCCTGACGGCGTCGAGTATCTGCCTGCCTCTTGCCGGCCTGGCTATGGCAATGCCCTCGGCCAGAGTTTCTTTTACATCTATCTGTGGGACTTCTCCTAAGTTATCCTTATAGGCATGGTGGAAAGGGGCGCAGTTCTCTGCCTGTACACCTATGATTCGGGGCATGCGGTCGGTAATCCCTGCCCGCAGAAGTTCTTCAAAGCCGATGAAGGCACCCAGCAGCAGCGTTCCATTGCCAACGGGCAGGATAACGGTGTTCGGAGATTTCCAGCCGAGCTGCTCGCACACTTCAAAGGCAAAGGTTTTGGTTCCCTGGAAGAAAAACGGGTTCCAGGCGTGGCTGGCATAGTACATCTTCTCCGCAGCCTGCATGGCTGCTTGCGCTGTGTCCTCCCGGCTACCCGGTATCCGGTGCAATGCCGCGCCGTAAAGCTGTATCTGGGCCAGCTTTCCCGTGGAAGTATTTTCGGGCACGTAAATGTGGCATTTAACGCCGGCGCGTGCGCAGTAGGCGGCGATTGCCGCGCCAGCATTCCCGGAGGAATCCTCAACCGCTTCTCTTATGCCCAGTTCCTTCATCTTGCTGACGAGGACGGAGGCCCCTCTGTCCTTATAGGAGCCGGTGGGGAACAGCTGGTCCTGTTTGATGAGCACCGCTTTCCTGTCAATTAAAACTTCCGTTAACGGGGTAAATCCCTCATCGAGGGAGATGATATTGTCGTTGCTCTCCAAAGGGATAGCCTCACGATAGCGCCACATGGTTGGCCTTCTCCCTTTTATCCGGTCAAGGTCAAATACCGGCTGAAAGTCGATATCCAGAGTGCCGCCGCAGTCGCATCGCCAGCGCGGTTCTTTCAGAGGGTATGATGCCCGACACTCATTGCAGATAAGCTGGTTCATAACGATTCTCAATCATGTTTTGACAGAGGCAATGGCATCGATTTCAACCTGGAAGCCGAAGTGTAAATTGGGCGCTGGCACCACAGTGCGTGCTGGTTTATGCTCGCCGAAAAAACGGGCATACACGGTGTTAAATCGTTCCCAGAGAGACATATCGGCTATGTAAACGGTTACCTTAAGCACGTGATTCGCACCGCTGCCGGCGGCCTGCAATATTTCAGCCAGGTTCCTGAGCACCTGTTCCGCCTGTTCTTCAATGGGGCCGGTTTTTCTCTCGCCTGATTTCGGCTCAATCGGCAGCTGCCCGCATACGTACACGGTATCCCTGTGGATGATGGCCTGAGAGTAATGTCCCGCCGGCCTGGGCGCATTTTCGGTAAATATCACCTTCATCTTTCATCTACCTCCTTGACCGCTATTGATGCTATTCTGAATTAATGGTCTTTCGCTGTCAACGTCTGGCAGAATAAAAAGAAAAGAGGCACAGAGATATCTCTGTGCCTCCTCATTTGAGCATCAGCTCAGCCCAGATTCTGCCGTCTACACTTCTTATCATGCCGAAAGTGAAGCGGCAAGGTGCCGGCGGTTCTAGTCAGTATAGAAAGAGAACGCCACCACCGGGCCCGTCGCCGAGGCCATTACCGGAGTATAAGCCGTCAGGTATACCTCTTTAAAGTCTACCTGCGAGGTAATCATCTCCCGGAGCGTTTC
>CAYFVI010000147.1:0-3697 GCA_964346525.1 uncultured Dehalococcoidaceae bacterium | reverse complement strand
GATAGACAACACCTTTGCCACCCCCTACCTCTTAAAGCCCATTGAGTACGGAATTGACCTTGTTGTCCATTCCACCACCAAATACCTGAACGGGCATTGCGATGTCGTCGGCGGGGCCGTGGTTACCACCACCGATGATTTATCGGAAAGGATTCAGTTCCTCCTGAATGCAATGGGAACTCCGGCCTCTCCTTTCGACTGCTGGCTGGTGCTGCGAGGAATTGAGACCCTCCCGGTGAGGATGAAGCAGCATCAGGAAAATGCCTCTGCCATCGCCAATTATCTCGCCGGCCACCCGGCCGTAAAGAAGGTATACTACCCCGGGCTCAAATTCCATCCCGGACATGAAATCGCCAAAAGGCAGATGAAGGGATTCGGTGGTATGGTCTCCTTTGAAATAGACGGGGGGATTGAAGAGGTTAATGCCTTTTTAAGAAGAACCAGGATTTTTGCCCTGGCCGAGTCCCTCGGCGGTGTTGCTTCCCTCGTTGACCATCCGGCTACCATGACCCATGCCTCAATGCCGGAGGAAGCGAGAAGAAAAGGGGGCATTACCGATGAGCTGATCAGGTTATCTGTTGGACTGGAAAACGTTGATGATTTGATCGAGGATTTACGACAGGCGCTGGAGCCTAGCTAGGGAGGAAGTCATGTCTTATGCCACCGCTTTGCGTTGCCGGAAGTGCGGGAGAGAGTATCCGCTGGAGCCTATCAACCTCTGTGATTTCTGTCTCAGCCCGCTGGAGGTGAACTACGACTATAAGGCGATGGCGGCAGAAGTTGGCCGGGAAAAGATAGCTGATGGGAAGTTCAGTATGTGGCGCTACCACGATATGTTGCCGGTGGAGGGCGAGGTGGTGGACCTGGGCACTGGCTTCACCCCTCTAATCAAAGCGGATAACCTGGGACGTGAACTGGGGCTGGACCATCTCTATATGAAAAACGATTGCCTTAATCCTACCTACTCGTTCAAGGACAGGGTGGTCTCGGTGGCCATCACCAAGGCACGGGAGTTCGGGTTCGACGCTGTAGCCTGTGCGTCAACCGGCAACCTTGCCGCCAGTGTGGCCGCTCATGCGGCCAAGGCCGGGTTGAGGGCCTATGTCTTCGTTCCTAACAGCGTGGAAAAAGGTAAATTGGTGGGGGCGGCCATCTATAACCCGGTCCTGGTTACCGTTGACGGAAGCTATGACGACGTTAACCGGCTGTGCCGTGAACTGTTACAGGAATTCCGCTGGGGATTCATTAATATCAACCTCAGGCCGTACTATGCTGAGGGGAGCAAAACCCTCGGGTACGAGGTGGTCGAGCAGCTGGGGTGGCGTGTTCCTGATTGTATGGTGGCGCCGGCGGCATCTGGGCTGCTGTTCACGCGAATATGGAAGGGCCTGGATGAGCTGGCAATGCTGGGTTTGATTGAGCCCGTGAATACCCATATGTATGTTGCCCAGGCCGCTGGCTGCTCGCCGATTGCCAATGCCTTTCAGGCTGGGACCCTTCATGTGCACCCGGTAGAGCCAAACACCATTGTGAAGTCGATAGCCATCGGGAACCCGGCTGATGGCTACTATGCGCTGAGGGTTGCCCGACAGACCGGAGGTGGCGCCTGCGGCGTCACTGATGAGGAAGCCGTTGCCGGAATGAAGTTACTGGCTCAGACTGAGGGCATCTTTGCTGAGGCGGCTGGTGGGGTGGTGATAGGTGCCTTAAAGAAACTGGCAGCTTCCGGAGCAATCAAGAGGGATGAGCTTGCGGTGGCTTTCATCACCGGAGCCGGGCCGAGAACGCAGGAGATAGTATCGGATGCCGTCAAGTCAGTAAATGTCCAGCCTACCCTGAAGTCGGTCAAGGAGATGCTCGGTGTATCGGTTTGAACCGGTAAACTCTCATGCTATACTAGTTTCAAAAAAGACAGAGGGAGGATAAGATGGCCAGAAGACAAGTGATGTTTACCTTCCCGCCGGAACTGATTAAAGAGCCCATCATTTTCGACCTTGGTGTGCAATTCAAGGTGGTACCCAGTATCCGCCGTGCTGATATATCGGAGAATAAAGGCTGGGTGGTTCTGGAGCTGGAAGGAGATGAGAAGGACATTGAAGAGAGCATCGCCTGGGCAACCAAAAAAGGTGTCAGAGTCGACCCTGCCGCTGGCGACATTCTGGAGGGTTGAAGACGGCTGTTACCTCCATATTGGTCGTGCGATATATGACGCGCTATATTAGAGAATCCGGGAAAGGGTCAGTCTTAATCTGTGACATAAGTCATATACTGATGAAGTACAAGACACTAAGCTTTAAATAAATGCTGCCATTATCTCGTAAAGGATATTTTTGATGAAAGTAGAGATTCAGCCCATTCAGTCGGAAGAGCTGCCCCACGCTCTTGATGTGCTTGGAAAAGCCTTTGCCACTCAGCCCAGCTCTTTTGCCATATATAAAGGTAGAACCCCGGCGGATATAGAACGACGCATGCAGATTACCTTTGGCGCACTGATAAAGTATCTGCCGGGTCAAGTGTATGTGGCAAAACATGATGGCAAGATTGTTGGTGTTATGCGTATGGTAGAGTGGCCAGGATGTCAGATGAAGCCTCTTCAAATTCTGAAAGCCCTACCTGCCTTAATAAAAGCGGGCGGACTAGGTGAAATGCTTCGTGGAATGAAGATGCGTGGTACCTGGGCGAAGAAGGACCCGAAGGAACCTCACTGGCATCTTGATCCGATTGGTGTCATGCCCGGTTTACAGGGGCAGGGTATTGGCAGTCAGATGATGGAGTACTACTGCAATCACCTTGATAAACTCGGCATGGCAGCATACCATGAGACCGATAGGCCGGAAAATGTCAGATTTTATGAGCGATTCGGTTTCAAGGTTATCGGTGAGGAAATGATTATGGATTTCCCCAACTGGTATATGTGGCGTTCACCGAACGGAAAAGACAAACTTGATAAATAAACTGGCAGCAGTGAATTCTAACACCACCAACGGCCTATGAAGGCCATTCTCAGCGTTTTCATCACCTTAAACTTTTAACTTCGATATTCTCGCCCATCTTGGGGTTCTGTTCATATACTCACGATAAGTATCACCATATACTTTAAGACAGAAGGCTTCCTCCCTTCTCATAAGATAATTTAATGGAACTATCAAAACAAGCGAGAGCAATAAAAAAATCCATGAGGCCGATGCAATACCTATACCTGTAAGTTGTATGAGCATAGTAACATAATATGGATGCCTGGAATAGCGATATAATCCTTTCGTGACCGGTTCCTGTGGCGAGTTATTAGCCCAAGACAGCCCGGCAATTACAAATAACACTGTCCCCAGCATTAAAATGGCGATGCCTATATAGAACCATGCGGTGCCAAGTGGTAGCGGTACAAAAATCGAGTATATGAACAGCAGATACAGCATTCCACTGATACATGTATTAATTTTCCCTTCAGTTTTCTGAGTAACTCTTCCGCTAAAGACTATTCGCACGAGTAAGAATGTTAGCGTTAAAATCCAGGCATTCCAGATACCTGCTTGAAATATTGGTACGAATGACATCGTTTGTCTCTACTTAAAATATCGGAATATGTGCCAGCTCAAATTGACATAATATCAGCCAAATTATGAATGTATTTATACCGTATTACTTATTCCCCCGGTTGCTTTTAGAGCTTTGGCATCTTACAATTTGTACTAATGTC
>CAYFVI010000146.1:0-6964 GCA_964346525.1 uncultured Dehalococcoidaceae bacterium | reverse complement strand
ATCATTTCGTTGGTTGCGGCATCAACGCTCTTGGCTATTTTCTTTTCCTTCTCTTCTGCCATTACATTCTCCTCCCAATCCGGTTATTCTCATGCCGCCGTCAGTTCGGTCAGCATGTCCTTAATCAGCTTGATTGCTTCGGGATGCCTCATGACCAGCACATCAGCGCCGGCCATAAGCAGACACATGGCGGACATGGCCTCCAGCAGGATGCCCCGCTTCTTGGCATCCCCCATTTTGGGGTCTTCCTTCTCCGGAATTTTGACCTCCCTGGTCTTCCAGCATTCTCTGGCGATGTTGCAGATAATGGGGAACTGCAGCTTATCGTCCTGCTGGGTCAGCGCGGCCATGCGCATCCTTTCCATTACCGAGTAAGCGTACTCAATGCCGTAGCCGATACCGCTGACGGTGGGGTCCATGACAATCAGCTCGTCAGGGACGCCGAGGTTGCCCAGCAGGATATTCAGTTGCTTGGCCAGGTTGATATCGATGGGCGATGAGGACACCACGGTGTGCTGATATCCGATGGCGGCGGCACCCAGTTGCTTGTGGTCGGCCTCTTCCACCGGTCCGATTATCAGGTTATTCCCGTGGCAGACTTCAGACACCTTGCGGAAGACTTCAACATCTTTATCGTGGTTGGCGGTGCCCCAGACGATGAGTGGGACATCCACCGCGTCGGCGACCTTCTTGACCACATCGGTGGCTTCATCGGCGCCGCGGTCGAGGCCATTGGGGTCGGTGCTGACCAGTTGCAGACAGAGCATCTCGGCACCGTAATCGTCGACGCACTTTTTGGCCCAGGCGGTGGGGTCATCGGTGACCCCGGCAAAGGGCTCTAGAGCGGCTTCAGGCCACTCTTCCGGAGGTGAGTCATAGACCTCCATGGCGATTCTGGGCAGACGGGGCATCTCACCTTCGAAAAGGTAGAACGGATAGCAGGTCTCGCCGCCCACGACGACGGCCTTATCACCTTTACCTAGGGTGATTTCCTTAATGTTGCCGGTATAGTTGGTCTTCGGTATCTCGAAAGCCATTTTTATCTCCTTTCCCTAGGCCGGATTCTTGCGTTTTTCGCTGCCGAACCAGTCTTTTCCGTACCAGTATCGTTCTGCCGTATTCAGGTATCTCAATTTTTCGGCCCGGTTTCCCAGTTTCTGCCGCCACCGGCCCATCTCTTCCCCTTTGGGCTTTCCCTTTTCATAGGTTGCCCCGAGCACCTCCACTTTATCGCGGTTGGGGGCTTTCGTTTCCTCAATCTGATATTCTTCCATATTCGCCTCCTTCTAAGCCAGGCCTGCGGCCAGCTTGGCCGCTCTCACCGTATTCAGCATCAGCATGGTTATGGTCATCGGCCCAACACCACCCGGCACCGGCGTGATGGCGCTGGCCTTTTCCTTCACACCTTCGAAGTCAACGTCGCCGACTAGGATGGCCTTGCCCTCCGCCGTCTTGCCGATGCGGTTCACGCCGACATCAATCACCACCACACCCTCCTTGACCATATCGGCGGTGACAGCTTTGGGCCGGCCCGCGGCCACGATCAGTATATCAGCCCTCTTGGTGTGAAAGGAAATATCACGGGTTCCCGTGTGGCAGATGGTGACGGTGGCATTGGCTCCCGGCCTTTTCTGTAGCAGAATATTGGCAATCGGCTTGCCGACGATGTTGCTCCGCCCAACGACGACAACCTCGGCGCCTTCTATCTGCGCTCCAGACCTGATCAGAAGCTGCTGGATGCCGTGTGGAGTGCAGGGCAGATAATCAGGCTCCCCTATCATTAATTTTCCCACATTTACCGGATGAAATCCATCCACGTCCTTTTTGGGGTTGATGGCGTAGAGCACTTCCGTTTCATTGAGGTGCTTGGGGAGAGGTAATTGCACCAGTATGCCGTGTATCTTCGGGTCTTTGTTCAGCCGGTCAACGAGCGCCATCAGCTCATCCTGAGTGGTCTTCTCGGGCAGGTCAAGCCGTTCCGAGTGGATGCCCAGTTCAACCGAGGTTTTTTCCTTCGCGCTCACGTAAGACTGTGACGCCGGGTCCTCTCCCACCAGCACCGTGGCCAGTCCCGGCACTAGGTTATGCTTTGCCTTGACCCCGGCAATCTCCTGCTTCAGTTCCTCACGGATTTGCTGGGCAATTTCCCTACCACTGATAATCTTTGCCGTCATTTTTTAACTCCTCTAACGCGTTTTTGTCGCCTGCACTTTATCCCGCAGCAGTTCCGCCATCAAGGTATCAACCGCATTCGCCGCCCGGCATTCAGGCAGGTCGAGGAGCGGTTTCAACGCCATATCGAACTGGCCGATGGTGTCATCAAGGGGAATGATGGCGGCCGGTTCAATTCCCAGTCCAGTCATCTCCTCTTTTATATGCGGGTCTATACCGTCGGGGACCAGATTTATAATGACCGACTGCCGTTTCACCACCAGTTTCAGTTCATCCACCAGCTCTTTGATGTGGGCGATGGTGCGGATGCCTTTCACCGAGTGATTGGAAACGAGTAATAGCTCATCGATGTTCTGCGTGGTGCGGCGGCTCAGGTGCTCCATCCCGGCCTCGTTGTCCATAACGATGTACTGATAGTTGCCGGCCATATTGTCCATGAACTTGCGCAAGAGCAGGTTGGGATAGCAGTAGCAGTCGGGGCCTTCTCCCCGGCCCATGGTCACCAGGTCAAGCCCCTTGCTCTCCACCATGGCCCCGTTGAGCTTGACTTCCAGGTAGGCTTCCTTGGTCATTCCCGATGGAATATTGATTTTCTCTTCATTGAAGGTGGCGATGATGGAGCCAACGGTCTGCCTGATGCTGAGCCCGAGGCTCTCCCCGAGGTTGGCATTGGCATCAGCATCCACGGCCAGAATCGGGCCCAGCCCGTTCCTCTTCAGATAGCGGAGGACCAGACTGGCAACGGTGGTCTTGCCGCTGCCGCCCTTGCCGGCAACTGCGATATTATAGCTCAAACTTTTATCCTCTTTTTTAGATTATTGCCTGACCTGCGGGCCAGCCTTTTGCTCACCGCGGGGAATTCCCCGACGTTGGTATGGGGCAGGAACAGCGCAGCCACATAATTGTTCATAAAGTCCACATTTTCGCTTAATTCAAAGTTGGTCATCATCTGGGCCACTCTCCGGGCATCGTCAAGCAAGTCGGTGGAGAAGGATGTCAATCTGGCGCCCAGCAGCGAGCCATTGCCGATGAAGATAAATCGTTCCTCGGGCAGTTCCGGGAGCAGGCCGATGGTGATGGCCCTTTTCACATCTATATTGCTGCCGAAGGCACCGGCGATAATCACTTGGTCGAAGTTGCAGCAGTCGATGCCGACGCTCTGGCTCAGCGTCCGGCAGCCAGCGTACATGGCAGCCTTGGCCCGCCTCAGGTTGTCGATATCCACCTCCGTAATCACGATGTCGCTGCCAGTCTGCGTTTCCCGTGCCCGGGCCAGAACGTACTCGTAGCCATCGGCGCCCTCCCTCACCCGCTTGGTGGGCAGGTCACGGTTGAATTTGCCGTTCTGCCCGATGACGCCGGTCTCCAGAAGCTCGGCGGCGGTGTTTATCAGGCCTGAGCCGCAGATGCCCTTCGGTTTAACCTTGCCGATGGTGCCAACTTTCGGCTCAAAGTTTGACGGGTTGATTTCGATGTCCTCTATGGCACCTTCGGCGGCGATGATGCCATGCTTGATGCCACCGCCCTCAAATGCGGGGCCTGCGGAGCACGAAGCGGTGACCATCCAGTCCGAGTTGCCGATGACGATTTCCCCGTTGGTGCCGATATCCATGAAGAAGGTCAGAGCCTTTCTCTGGTGCACACCGGAGCCAACGATGCCGGAGACAATGTCCCCGCCCACGTAGCTGGCCACTGCCGGAAAGGTGTAAAGGTAGGCGTGGTCGCCGACTTTTAATCCCAGCGAGTTTGCCGGCACCGGAGGGAAAAAGTTGGCCACGGGCGTGTAGGGCGTTAACCTGAGGTACTGGGGGTTGAGGCCGAGCAGTATCTCGGTCATGGTAGTGTTGCCGGCGACCGTGATATGGCTGATGTGTTCTGTCTCAACCTTGCTCTGGGCCTGCAGCTCCGCGATGACGTCGTTGATGGTGGTGACAACTGCCTGCTGCAGTTTCTTCAGGCCGCCCGGTTTCTGGGCGTAGGCAATGCGGGTGATGACATCTTCTCCGTAGCTTATCTGGCCGTTGTAGGCCATGCTCCCGGCGACGACACGTCCACGGTTTAAGTCGAGCAGCTGCCCGCAGACGGTGGTGGTGCCGATGTCAAAGGCCAATGAATAATGCTTGTCCCTTGTGTCCCCGGGCTCAATATTAATCACGCGCGGCCGGCGTCTGTCTCCGGCCCTCGGTTTCATCGCCGTGACCAGCGTCGTTACCGTGGCTTTCCAGTCGCCGTCGCGCAGCGTTTTGGCCAGCTTCTGTACCACGTGGAAGTCGATGGACAGGTTGCTCAGATGGTAGCGTTGCCGGAGACCCCTGAGCAGTCGGGAAAGGTCGCTGGTATTGTCATCCAGCGTGGGCGGCGGCAGTTCCACGAAATACTTGCTCAGCGGAGGTACAAACCGCCAGCCGGTGGCCAGAACCTCGGAAACCTGCTTCTGTTCCCGGGCCAGGACCGCTTTTTCCAGCCTTGACTCTACCGGAACGTATATGGATAGATCGGAGAGGACCCGGCTCTGGCAAGCCTGCCTGACGCCTTTGCTGAACTCCTCATCGGAGACTTTATCGGTTCTGGTGGTCTCTACCTCGCCTTTTTCCACCTGTACTTTACAGGTGCCACAGGTGCCGGCGCCGCCGCAGGAAGCGTAAATGCGCACCCCGGCGGAAATGGCCGCCTGCAAGAGGTTCTCTCCCCGGTCCACCACGATTTCCACGTTGTCCGGGTTGAAATGGACCTTGAATTTTTCCTTTCCCCTGGTTCTGGCCATCTACTCTCTACATATATTATATATAATCATTTTTAGAAGAGTCCCTGCACTTTGCCCGTATTGACGTCCACATCCACCCTGCGGAAAGCCGGATCGGAGCTGGTGCCGGGCATCAGGCTGATGGTGCCGGCGCAGGGACAGAGGAACTTGGCCCCCGAGTAAATAAGGATGTCTCTAATGGGCAGCATCCAGCCCTTGGGCACGCCTTTCAGGGAAGGGTCGTGGGTAAGGGACAGGTGTGTCTTCACCATCATGGTGGCGTATTCATCATATTTCTTATCCGCTTCGAATACCTTGGCTTTGGCCTCGGCGTCCGGGGTCCAGGATACGCCATCGGCACCGTAGACCACCTTGGCGATATTCTCCACACGCTCCCGCAGCTTCATCTCCATGGGGTAGAGGAATTGAAAGTCGTTCTGGTCGTTGCAGGCATCTATCACCGCATCGGCCAGCTCCAGGGCGCCCTCGCCGCCGTTGGCCCAGTGTGAGGAAACGGCACAGCGCGCCCCGGCTTCCTCGGCGGCCTTCTTCACTATGGCTACCTCTTCCTTGGTATCGGTGTGGAAGGAGTTGATGCAGACCACGGGGTTGATGCCGGACCTGCGGATGACGCCGATTAGGTGCAGCATATTGGGCAGCCCTTTCTCCACGAGGGCCACGTTTTCTTTGGTATATTCATCAGGGAGCGGAATCCCGGCCACCACTTTGGGACCGCCGCCGTGCATCTTCAGCGCGCGGATGGTGGTGGTGAGTACGGATACATGAGGCTTGAGGCCGCTGTAGCGGCATTTCACATTCCAGAATTTCTCAAAACCGATGTCCGCGCCGAAGCCGCTCTCGGTCACGTGATAATCGAAAAGCTTAAGACCAATGCGGTCTGCGATGATAGATGATTGGCCCACCGCGATGTTGGCAAACGGACCCGCGTGGACCATGCAGGGCTGGTATTCAGCCGTACACATGAGGGTGGGGTTGATGGTGTTGCGCATCCAGGCGGTCATGGCGCCGCCCACCTCAAGGTCCCCTCTGGTGATTTCTTTTCCGCTTTTGTCAAAGGCCAGGGTGATTTCATTGAGGCGTTTACGGAGATCTGCGAGGTCTCTGATGATGGATAGAATAGCCATCAATTCGGATGAAACCGCGATGCCGAACTTGGACATCATGGTGAAGCCATCCATTCTGCCGCCTAATCCGATAACGATGTTTCTCAAACTCTGGGCACAGAAGTCTATGATCCATCCCATTTCCACCCGGGTGGGATCTATATTGAGTCTTTTCATCCTTGTCAGTCTCTTGAGCTGCTCGTCATTGTAATTTCGCTCATGCTGCATCCGGGCGGTCAAGGCGACCATGGCCAGATTGTGAGCATTCATGATGTCATTGATATCTCCAGTCAGGCCCATGGAGAATTCTGTCATGGGGATGAGCAGGGCATTTCCACCACCCGCAGCCGTTCCCTTGATGTTCATGGTGGGACCGCCCGAGGGCTGACGAAGGGAACCGCCCACATTCAGGCCAATCTTGCCCATGCCCTCCATCAGGCCGCAGGAGGTTGTACTCTTTCCTTCGCCTAAGGGGGTGGGGGTAATGGCCGTCACCTCAATATATTTGCCGTCCTTTTTCTTCTCGAGGCGTTTCATAATTTTCATGAAGTCTAGCCTGGCAAGTCTTCCATAGGGGATAAGCTCATCCTTTTTCAGACCTAATTTCTCACGCCACTCATCTGGAGTTGGCATCTTCTTCTCGGCTGCTTCAGAGATCTGCCAATCCTTCATCTTCACTGCATTGTAAGCCATACTCTTTATCCTCCTTCTTTCTCATTTGTGTTGTTTTTTACTGACTTCAGAAAACCGCTGTCCCTGCCAAAGATGGTCTGACCATGATGGACGACCGAGGCTTCCGAATTTGTGAGGAATTTCACTATCAGAAAAAAAAAGGGGCGTCAAGCTTTTCTCGTGAGAAAAATGTATAGGTTTAGAGAAGGGTAGGCAGGGTTAAAGAGAATGGAGAAAAAAGGGTGTTAAATGC
>CAYFVI010000145.1:0-8603 GCA_964346525.1 uncultured Dehalococcoidaceae bacterium | reverse complement strand
TATGAATGATTTTGGCCTCCGGGCCGGGAAAAGTTTCCGTGGGGGCATACGGCATATCATAGTCAATGACCAGAACGACATCGGCATCGGCGATGGGATTTGTCTTCCGGCTGCCACGGTACTGTTCCACGCCGGCACAGAGGGGATGCGTGTGCGGGAAGTTCATCCATACCTGACTGGTGATAACCGGGGCGCACAGGGTCTCGGCCAGTTCTACCAGCGACGACACCGATTGATGGTACCGGCCGGTGTAGCCGGCTACTATCAGAGAGCTTTCCGCCTCAATCAGTACATCGGCTGCCTTACCGAGGCGGTCAACATCAAGCGGAGGGGCTGAAGATACCGGAGTTACGGCTGATGGGGGGATTTTCACCCGGTCAGTTTTTTCGGTAAGAATTGCCGGGGGAAAAGCCAGATAGACCGGCCCGCAGGGCTCGGTATAGGCGATCTGGAAGGCTTTTTCAAGGACGTCGTGGATATTTTCGTTGCTGCTTATCTGGTGGTCCCACTTCACGGAATTACGCACTATGAGGCCCTGGTCATAAGGCTCTTGCTTCCAGTTTACACGCGGTGAGTTGGGAAGCTGTAAACCGGCCCACATAATGACGGGCACTCGTCCAAACTGCGCATTGAGGAACGCTCCACCCACTCGCTGGGTGCCCAGTTCGCAGTGTGCCATAATGACCTGTGGCCGTCCGGTAACCATATAATGTCCGTGGGCGGCAGTCATGGTCAACGATTCGTCGAGGCAGAGTATCAACCTCGGGGCACGTTTACCGGCAGCCCTGAATTTGGAGATGGCTACCTGGATGGGGACGGTGGCGGAGCCGGGATTAAAGAAGATATTCTCCACCCCATGCGCGTTCAGTACTTCGATGAAAGCTTCCGCGCCTTCATACTGTTCCATATTATGCACCTCTGATTTTATAGATAAAATCATTTTACCTTAAAATACGGTATTATGACAGCGGGGACGCGGGGATCAGCCGATAGGCAGGATACATGCGAACCACATTACGTCAGATTGTTAAATAAAGGAACTATTATTATCTCACGCAGTGCCTGCGGTGACAAAGCGACTGGTTTTCTGCAACAATATAACGAAATGTCCAATGCCGGACACGACCTGATATACACGGTCACACCGGCACATTTTCCCGAGGATATTGAATGCTGAAATTTGAATACATCTGGGACGGATTCACCCGTGCCTGACAAGCATGGAGTAGAGCCCTATCTGAGACCTTATCGATGGGTTATCCTGGCCCTAATATGGCTGCTATACGCTGCTTTCGGTCTGGTCAATCGCTCGGTAGCTCCTCTCGTTACACCAATTCTGGAAGACCTTAACATGTCCTACAGTCAGATGGGCATTATCCTGGGTTCCTGGCAACTGACCTATATATTTGTGGCGATAATGGCGGGCACCATTATTGACAAATGGGGCGTGCGGAAATCTCTTTTCATCGGCACCGTCATCGTCGGTTTATCGGCAGCTTTACGTTATTTCCCCAATGGATTCGGCAGTTTTCTACCCGTGGTAGCCGTCTTCGGCATTGGTGGCCCTCTGATATCTATAGGCGCCCCCAAAACGATTGCCAGTTGGTTCCGGGGAAAAGGTCGCGGGACAGCCGTTGGCATCTACACCACCGGTCCCTGGATCGGGGGCCTGTTTGCTCTGGCGGCGACGAATAGCTTTGTCATGCCCATAGCGGCATATAGCTGGAGACTTACTTTTGTTTACTACGGTTTTCTGGTATTTATCGTCGCATTGCTGTGGTGGTTTCTGGGTAGAGATGTGGAACCAACCGGGGTTACAGAAGGTGAAAGCCTCGGCAGGGTTTTCCGCAGGCTCATCAAAATACGAAACGTCCGCCTTATTCTGATAATGGGGCTTTTATCATTCGCCATCATGCATGGTTTTACCAACTGGCTTCCCAAGATTATAGAAAGCGGCGGCATGTCGCCAAAAACAGCGGGGTTTATGGCTTCCATACCTGTCCTTGCCGGAATCCCAGCGGTTCTGCTTATTCCCCGGCTGGTTCCACCACACCTGAGGGGACGGCTGATAGCCCTTCTGGCTCTGGTAGCCGCGGCCGCGCTTTTGATGTCAGTGAATATGATGGGCTTCACCCTTTTCGCGGGATTAATCCTGTTCGGTATTGCCGTTCCGTCTCTGTTTCCCATCGTTATGCTCATATTGATGGACACCCCGGAAGTGGGCGAAAGGCATATGGGACTGGCGGGTGGCATATTCTTCTGTGTTGCTGAGATCGGAGGATTTACCGGGCCGCTGGTAATGGGAATTCTCGTTGACTTGACCGGGGCTTTCCTCGCCGGAGCGATTTTTCTGGCCGGTTTGAGCTTGGTAATCTTTATGCTGACGTTATCGCTTAAAGAATAGACTGAATCTACCTAAATAAGAGGGAAAACCAAAGTTGGTAGCGGCATTATCTCCAGCAACGGAAAAACCGGGTTCAGACCGCTGAGGTGGTGGGCGGTACTGTACGATACGCAGAACTTTTGAGCTTTCCTTTGCTCTTAAATTTTAAGTATACAAGGTACATAATTCAAGCTGGTAGTACTGGTACTGCACAATCCTTGATTTCGTGTGCCAAGTACACTCAGAGTTAATCAGATGCCGATATAGATAACTAGAGCGCTAAAATGTTTTGGTACACAGATTTTGTGCTTTATTTACCTTTTATCTGAAATAATTTTCCCGTCTCTTATTTCAACGATTCTATCGGTACGTTCGGCAACGTGGTGGTCATGAGTAACTACAATGAACGTAGTCCCATACCTTCGGTTTATTTCTCGGAAACCTTGACATATCTTGTTTGTGGTTTCTGAGTCCAGATTTCCTGTCGGCTCGTCGGTCAGGATAATCTTGGGATTGTTGATTAGAGCCCTTGCGATGGCTGTCCGCTGCTGCTGACCTCCGGACATCCTTGTTGCCAAGTTATGCTTCACATCTGTAATTTCAAGCATATCGAAAAGCTCATGTGCCCGTCTGATTACTTCATTCGATGGTCGCCAACAGTTTATCAGGTGAGGCATCAAAACGTTCTCCAGGGCTGTGAATTCGGGGAGGAGATGATGGAATTGAAAAACGAAGCCGATGGTCTCATTCCTCAGACGGGCCAGCTGATTTTTGGTCATATTATTCACCGGCTTCCCGTCGATAACTACATCACCGCTGGTGGGAAAATCGAGTGTACCCATTATATTAAGCAACGTCGTTTTGCCGCTTCCAGATACACCCATGATGGCATTACACGTGCCGACTTCGAAACTCAGGTCGATGTTAAAAAGTACCTGTAAATCTACGCCGCCACGATATATTTTGTTTACCTGTGTCAGTTCGATGATTCCGCTCATATCAGCTCTCTCTTATGACATCAACAGGATTCAGCTTCAAGGATTTACGGGCGGGGATAACTCCAGCAAGCGTTGCAGCGATTATTGCGATTAGCCAGGAGCGAATTACGAATTCATGGTCGAAGTACAGGTCAATCAGAGGAACTTCCCCTGGACTGGTGGTGAAGGCAATGAAGGAATATAGCAGGCCGATTCCCAGCGCCAGCCCGGCAAGAGAACCCAGGAGGCCAAGCAAAAAACCCTGGTAGATAAATATCAGGCTGGCGTTGAAATCATTTATCCCCATCGCCTTAAGAATGCCTATCTCAGGTGATTTCTGAAGTACACTAATCGCCAGTACGCTGGCGATAGCGATTACCACTGAGGCGATTATGACTATCTGTATGATAGCACTGGAAATTCTCTGTCCCTCCAGCCCGCTCAGAAGTTCCTCGTTTTGCTCCTTCCAGTTCTCGATAGCGACTTCACTGTTATCGATTTTGTGTTCCAATTGGCTGGCCACGGTGTCAGCTTGGAAAACATCTTTTACCATTATCTCGATGGAGGTTATCCGACCGCTGAAATCGAATATTTCCTGTGCGGTATCAAGGTAGGTGAAAAGCCAGCTTTTATTTATACTAGCCACGCCAAGGTCATAGAAGCCGGATACGGTAAATGTCACTGTGCCGCTACGAGGAACAGACAATACTATTTTATCACCCACACCGAGCTCCAATTCTTCACTTAGTTCACGACCAATAAGCACTTCCCGGCGGGAAGTGTACTCCTTACCATCGTATATTGCGTTGCCGATATCGTATATCTGGTCAGCGGCGGAGAAGGGGAAGCCACGTACCAGGACGGGCAGGTTGCTATTTCCCTTTTCCACAAAAGCGTTTCCCGTTGCTGAAGGAGCTAATGCCCTGACCTGTTCGGTCTGCTCTGCTTGGTACACTATCTGTTGCCAGCGGCGAATGGTGGAAATATCCTCCGCTGACGAGATGGTGATATGAGGGGAATTCCCGATGGTGCGGTCAACTATGGTACGTTGCAAGCTATCAATCAGGAGCCCTACAAATATCTGGATAGAGATAGCGATGGCAATACCAACGAGTATCAATATACTCTGAGTTCGACCGTGAATTAAAAATCGTGTGGCTATTCTAAAAGGTAGCAATATTATCAAATCCCTGTTTTTTTTGGAGTACCGATTCAATTATAAGGTAAAAAGCTATAAACTTTCAGAGCTGAGGCATTAATACTCGATTGGATACTATTAATGGGTATTACCTGGCTATTCGCTGAAGCCGGACCCTGTTATATCGCTGAGTAATAACACATGGGATATTAAATATTGTTGCGTAGACTATCATTACTATACCAACCCACCATAGATTCCACAAAAGAAACAGTGGTCCGAATAAAAATACTATCCAATGGGTGAGTTCGGCCCGAGAGGTCTCTCTGATAAAGGAATCAAGATAATGCTTGCTGGTTTCCTTTAAGCGCTTTTTCTCGAAACCATTCTTGAATATCGCTGCCCCATCGGGTAATCTTCTCTTCCATGATTTTAATCTAAACAATTTTTCGTAGAATCTTCCGTTCTTTTCCCAATTACGTTTCCTGTAAAGCCAGGAATTGCTATTGAAAGAAGCTAATGGCTGGCGCGACATTATGTACGACACACCCGTGTGGATTATAAACTAGGCTAAAACGTCAATCGTTATGGTGATGGCTGTTGGTAGATGTACCAGCATTCTTACCCCTTCTTTTTACTTCTATCGTTCTTCCTTTCCAGCTCACATTTCTACGTATAAAAACGATTAAAAAGGAATGGGTAAACACTATTAAAAAGAATAACATGGGGATCGGAAAAAGTACCGGTTCTTGGTATTGTACACTATGGTGGGCAGTAGAGGATTTGAACCTCTGACCTCTGCGATGTCAACGCAGCGCTCTAACCAACTGAGCTAACCGCCCATTGCACCATAATTCTACAAAACGCCCACTCTTTCGTCAACCATACTTTATGGTGCCTCATTGCAGACACGGGTGTAATTCGACCTCTGGTATGTTAAAATACTAGCCAAATTCGACCGAACGGAGGCTTGCCATGAGTTTTTTGAAAGGCCTGCTGGCGACGCTGCTGACGTTCCTCCTCTTCCTGTCGTTGGCCGCTTTCGGCACGCTGTTTGCGCTGCGCAGCACTCTGCTCGACCCGGACTTTATCGTGGCGCAGGTGGAGAAACTGGATGTGGCGGCGCTAGCGGAGGAAGCGGCCGGTTCTCAGTTAAGCGGGCAGATACCGCCGGAGGTAGCCTTCCTTGAGGAGGCACTGTACGGTGCCATTGCCGAAAGTGAGCCACAGCTAAAGGAGGAGCTGAATGCCGGCATCTACTCTGGCTACGACTATCTGCTCGGTAGGAGCCAGAAGCTGAACGTGGTCATTTCCTTTGAGTCAGTAAAAATGAACCTGAAGGACAGGCTGTGGCAGCTTTTTCAGCAGAATAAAGCAAGCCTGCCGCCGGAAGTTGCTGCTCTGCCACCGGAAATGCTGGAGCAGTATTTTGAGCAGTTTTATCAGCAGGTAGAGGCGGAGATACCATCTGAGTTCGTTATCGATGAAAGTTCAGTGCCGCCGGAAATGATGCCTCTGGTTGATATACTACGGGAGAATGCCAGGTATGTGCAGACGGCTTACTATGTGCTGATAGCCATTATGGTAGTCTTGGTGCTTGGCATCATTCTGCTGCACCGCAGCGTAAAAGGTGCCACCCGTGAGCTGGGCATAACCTTCCTGATTTACGGAGTACTTGAGTATGCCAGTGTCTGGGCGACGCAGCGCTATCTCCCCAGCCTGCCCGTGCCGGACATGCCGCCTTCGCTGCAGGCCTGGCTCAACGGTTTCGTCGCCGACCTGATTGCCCCGATGCAGGTACTGGGGATAGGGCTGATGGCCGCCGGGGCCGCCCTCATTATCGTCTCCTTCGTTTACCCGCGCCTGCGTCCGGCGGAGGAATAAAGGAAAACCCCCACCCCTCCCAGAACCACCGCCCCCACCGCGGTGGCGATGGCAATAAAGATGGTGGCATCATACCAGAAGCCGCGCGGGAAGAGCATGATTAAATAGTCCTGGGCCGGATTAAGCTGCCAGAGCTCGTTGCTGAAGCTGAACAGGTGGAACTGGAGAAAAACCTGGTCGAAGTTGAGCATGGTGCTCAGGCCGAGGAGCAGCATCAGGCCCAGAGTGAGGCCGCCGCCCCATAGAAGCCCCCGCGCCACCAAGCGTCTCCCCCCCAGCCACAGGAAAAGGCCGGTGTAGACGAGCGAATATAGGAGCGCGCCCAGGAATACCCAGTAGTCCAGACGGAACAGATCTTTCACGTCTTTCAGGTGGATGACCTCCCGCTCGTTGAACAGGGTGAAAAGCTGGCCGTCTTTGACCACCGTTAAGTTGATGTATTCTTCGCCGGAATTAAAGTACCCTATCAGCCCTCTGGCGGCTCTGTCCAGCTCGGCTTCGGACAGGCCCGTGGTCTGGCTGACATTATATTTCTCAAAGCCATATTTATAAAGCGAGATGCTGTTGGCCGCGCCGCCGATGCTGGCCGAGAGCAGCAGCAGGGGCAGGCAGATAACGAAGAGCCATCTGGTGACCAATGTTAAAATTTTCATTCCGGTATTCAGATTTTACAATTTTTAAGGTGGACAATGATACAGCGAGGACAGAACCCTGTGCTATAATTTACCTAGATTTTTTCTGCAGGGGCTATGTTTACGCATCTTCACGTCCATACCGAATACAGTCTGCTCGACGGCATGTGCCGCATTCCACAGCTGGTTTCACGGGCCAAAGAGCTGGGTATGGACAGCCTGGCCATAACCGACCACGGCGCTATGTACGGCGTCATCGAGTTCTACCGCACCGCCAGAGAAGCGGGGATAAAGCCCATCATCGGCTGTGAGATATACGTGGCGCCGGGAAGTCGCTTCGGCCGCGATGTAGTCGACCGAAACCATTATCATCTCATTCTTCTGGCCAAGAACTATACCGGCTACCAGAACCTTATCCAGATAGTAACCAAAGCCCATCTCGAAGGCTTTTACTACCGTCCGCGGGTGGACAGGGAGCTTCTGGAGCAGCACCACGAGGGGCTTATTGCCCTCACCAGTTGTCTGGTAGGGGAGATGCCGCGATTGATTCTGGAGGGACGACTTCAGGACGCCAGGCAGGCGGCAGAGTGGTACCGCCAGGTATTCGGCGATTTCTACCTCGAAGTACAGCGTCAGCCCATTGCCGAGCTCGAACAGGTGAACCATGCCCTCATCCCTATGAGTGATGAGCTCGGCATCCCGCTGGTGGCCACCAACGATGTCCATTACATCAGGCGGGAGGATGCTCCGGTCCATGACCTGCTCCTGTGTATCGGCACCAACTCCTCCATTCACGACGAGAAGCGGATGAAAATGGCCTCAGACACCCTGTACCTGAGGAGCCCGGAGGAGATGGCCGAGCTCTTCAAGGATATCCCGCAGGCGCTGGATAATGCGGAGCGAATTGCCGGGATGTGCGACCTCACCCTTGAGTTCGGGCGCCTGCACCTGCCCGAGATTGAACTGCCGTCAGGGAAAACCGCCGACGAATATCTGGCTGACCTGTGCTACGAAAACCTGCTCAGCTACTATCCCCAGCCCTCGGATGAGATAAGAGGACGGCTCGATTATGAACTGGAGGTCATCAGGAAGACCCAGTTCGCCAACTATTTTCTGGTGGTCTGGGACATCATCACCTTTGCGAAGGAACGCGGCATCCTTTTCGGGGTGAGAGGCAGCGCTGCCGCCAGCATAGTCCTGCACTGTTTGGGCATCACCGCGGTTGACCCCATTGAGCACCGCTTGGTCTTCGAGCGATTCCTCAACCTGGAGCGCAAGGAGATGCCGGATATAGACCTTGATTTTGAAGATGACCGCCGCGATGAGGTTATCGCCTACGTTTCGCAGAAGTACGGGCAGGACCACGTGGCCCAGATTATCACCTTCGGCACGCTGGGCGCCAAAGCGGCCATCCGGGATGTGGGGCGGGCGCTGGGCATGAGCTATAGCGATGTCGACCGCGTGGCGCGCCTGGTACCGTACTCGCCGACCATGACGCTGGCCCGGGCCCTGAATGAGAACAGCGAGCTCAGGACCATACATCACGATGACCAGATAATCCGTAATCTGGTCGATTCCGCACGGAAGGT
>CAYFVI010000144.1:0-4503 GCA_964346525.1 uncultured Dehalococcoidaceae bacterium | reverse complement strand
ATATTTCTGGGCAGAAGGCAGCGCAGCGGGATATCATATGCTTCCCGCGCTGGCAGCGGTTTAAGCAAAGTCCCTTTTCCTCTCGGATTATGAACGTCTATAGGATAAGAGCCACGAGCTATTACATCGCTGAACTTGCAAGCGCCAAGCACGTCATCGCCGGTCAATCTATACTCGCCGATAACCCTTCGCGTGTCTCTGACCCCGATACTGATTCCGGTCCGGGATACGTACGCCTCGGCAAAGCCCGGAACATAGCGGCGCAGGAATTCGGCAATCTGGTGTATCTGCCTGCGGCCCTCCCGCTCAGCATAGGTCAGGTCCCAGATGTCGACCCCGTTTACTTTGGTGATGCGAGTGCTGTTTACAATCACCTCTCTTTCATGAGGTGTGCCAAATAGCAGGATATCTTCCCGTTTTAAATCTAATTTGCCTTCCGCCCTGGCTTTGCCAATCAGTTCCCACAGCCCGTGCACACCATACCATTGGTCAGGATGAGCCTTCACATATGCCTCAAAGCCCGACCGTTGAAACTCCGCCATGCAAAACATGAGGGTCATAGGTTCCGTTAGTCCGTCGGCTTCGCGTCCAACCTCGTAGGCAGCACCTGCCTGAGCCGCAATATCAGCATCCCCGGTGCAGTCGACGGTAACGCGCGCCTTAATGACAATCGGGCCGCTTTTGGTTTCAAACACCACCCCCTGTACTTCATTATTACCTATTGTTCCGCTGGCCAGACTGTGGAGCAGATATTTTACTCCTGCGTTATCAAGCAATTCAAAAGCCACCATCTTGAAGATTTCCGGCTCGAAGGGTACGACATATCCTGTTCGCAATGAAGGGGGGATGGCACCACCGAGTTCAACCAAACGGTTAACCAGCCTGGCCAGTACCCCGGAGATAACCGGGTTACCGGAACCGTGGTCTGTGGGGAAGAGCGTGGTGGCCCCGGCCTTTTGTTCCGTCGGTTTATGGGTGGAAAATGACATCAGGGGCGTGACCAGGGCCGCCGTCGCGTTTCCGCCGAGAAAGCCATATCGTTCGACGAGAATGACGTCAGCCCCGGCCTCCGCCGCACCAACAGCGGCCGCTATCCCCGCCGGCCCACCACCAACCACCAGTACATCAGTATCAGCGACTACGGGAGCCTGCCGGGCTGGTAATGTGAGAATCTCCGGTTGACTATCCGGATGAGGAAGAGGTGGCATAATATTCCTCCTCTAGAGCCGTCAACGGCCGCTTTTTGGCGCGGTCGCTGTTTTCCGGTATTCCGGGTGCAGTTCGGTTAATAGCCGCACGGCGAGTTTGTTAGTATTAAGCGCCTCTTTCTTCATAGATGGAAGAGCGGACCTGATTTTTGCCTTAAGAGTGGTACGTCTGTCCCATGACCGGTCGATATGGGCGATAAGTCGGCCGGCATTGACCAGATTTATAGGTGGCATCTCCAGTTGCAAAGCATTCAGCAGCCCACCGACTTTCGCTGAATATGGCAGAGCCACAAACGGCACCCCCCGCAGAGCGGCAAAGAGCAGAAAATGAAGGCGCATACCCACGACAAGATGGCAATGCTTGATTAACGACAATATTTGTCCCGGAGTGTATTCTCCCTTCATCACGTGCACGCGCTGCGGACGTAACATTTGCGCTATGACCGCATGTGACTGCTGCGTATCCAGCATTCTTTGCTCCATGGGGAAAAATACAATATCAGCATCAAAACGGTCGATCATGAAATCAGCGGCATTGGCCAGAATACCGTGATAGAACTTCTCATCTAAGTCAGGGGCAGCTATGCCAGCCTCCCGAACCGACATGCCCACCAAGTGCCGCTTACCCGTCATATGCTCAACGCTGAGCGCACCTTCTGGAAGCGGTTCCGGCTTTAGAAGCAGCGCCGGGTCGGCGGTGACTATAATATCCCGGTGAACGCCTATATCTTCCAGCAATCTGGCGTCACCGCGTTCCCGTACCGTAATGAGGTTCATCTGTTTTAAAATATCGCATACCAGTTTTTGCACCACCGGGTCATCCAGGGGTCCCGCTCCCACCGCATAGGTCATCGTTGGTATGCCCTTCCGGTGGGCGATATCAACTTCTCTCAAGTATGTTTTGGCTTCAGCATCATACAGTATGCCTCCGCCGCCGAGTATAAATAAGTCCAGCCCCTCAATGGCGCGGGTCACTTCCTCACGGGTAAGTTCCCGCACGTCCAAGGCACGCTCCACCTGGTGGCGCTGAAGGGTGTCCTTGGCATTTCGGGAAAAAACGGTGATGTCCACAGGTATTGATTTTCGCAACTCGGTCACGATTACCTGTAATATGGCCTCGTCACCGAGGTTGAATCCTCCGTACGAGCCAGATATCCCTACCTTGAATGACTTCTTCTCGGTAATCATCATTTAGAGAATATAATGTTTTTGGAAAGTATAATCAAGTCCGGCTTCCCGGCGGTGACGGATAATAAGCAGGTTGTAATCATTGCCATTATCTGCGCGGCTGGAATAGACAAGCTTTTTTGGTAGTGTTACGATTAAGATGATACCAGAAGGTAAACAGGGGACAGATTGCAATTTCCCCATCGGTGAACTATTGACCAACGGTCAAGTGCTTTGTAGACACCTGTCTGCAACCTGAGCCAATGGTAACAGTGGTAAATTGTTAAGTGATACGTGATATAAAGATAGTGAATTATGAAATCGCTAAACAAACTTACCATAAGAGGGAAAATCAGCCTGTTGGCTCTGGCTGCGCTGCTCGTGAGCCTGGGCCTCTTCAGCTGGCTTGGCATACAGTCGGTCAACGAAAGCGTGGCCACAACACTCAATGAACGGCTGATTTTAGCCCGAAATTTAGCCGGGCAACTTGACCAGACGCTGACCTACATCCTGGCCCAGTTACAGACCAAAGCTGATTTCAACAATAAACTGCCCACTGAGGAACAGTTTAAGTCAGCCGTAGATTCCCTGCGACTAATGCTTGATAGATCAAAGATTTATGTGAGCGATATCTTTCTCATTGATGGAGCCGGGAAAGTGCTCCAGGTCAATCCTGACAACCCGGAAACTGTGGGACTGGATATGTCCATCTATCCCGAGGTGAAAGATACGGTGACCACCGGGCGAACCAACATTTCCGGGCTGGTGTCCGGCCGTTTCAGTGAGATGCCGATGGTGCTCATCAGCACCCCCATAACCAATGATGAGGGCAAAGTAATCGGGGCTATTGTCTGTTCGATATCAAGCGAGCAGGCCAGTATCGGCGCTTTCAGCCAGGAAATGATGGTCGGGCAGACCGGGTACATCGAGATTGTGGATGGTAGCGGGATAGTCCTGGCCAGGACCAAGCCAGGCTCCCCTCCCATAGAATTCGAAAGGAGCGACCATCCCGACCGTTTCGCCGAGTTAATCAGCCAGGGAAAGGCCACCGTCGGGACGTGCCACCGCTGCCACGAAGTCGGAGGGGCCGTGGAAAGAAGGAGGGATATGCTTGCCTTCGCTCCCCTGTCTACGGCTGACTGGGGCATTGTCATCAGACAGTCGGAAGAAGAGGCACTCCTGCCCACCAAGCAGCTGCAGATGCGTTTCCTTATTCTGGGTATAATATTGTTGGCCTGCACTTTGCTGCTGGTCTGGATGACGATGCAGGGGATTATCAAACCCATCAGAACTCTTACTCTGGCCGCGAAAAAGTTAGCCGCCAATGACTTCGAAGCGCCAATCCCGCTCCGGCGCGGGGATGAGATCGGAGAACTGAGCGCTGCTTTTGAGAATATGAGACAGGAGATAACGCGGTCAAGAGATGAGCTGATGCACCACTACAAAGAGGCAAAACACAAGGAGGAGTTGCGAGGGCAGCTACTAAGCAGCGTTATCAGCGCTCAAGAGGAGGAGCGCAAGAGAATTGCCCGGGAACTGCATGATGAGTACGGGCAGACCCTTACCGGGCTCATCATGAGCATTGAATCATTGGAAGACATGCTCACGCCGGAGCATTCCCAGTTCCAGGAAAAGCTGGCGAATGCGAAACGCATCCTGGTTCACACCCTTGAAGATATGCGAAAGCTGACGCTTGACCTTCGTCCTTCCTCTCTGGATGACCTGGGACTGGTGGCAGCTATCCGGGCGCATATCAAGACCCACCTGAAAGAGACCGGAATCCAGGTGAAATTCAATCACAAAGGCGCCCTCGAGCGACTTAATCCAGCCGTGGAAACCGCCATCTTCAGGATAATTCAGGAGGCCATCCATAACGTTATCAAGCACGCCCAGGCCAGCAGAATTGAGATTGAATTGACGGTCAAGGATGGCAAAATCGTGGCCAGTGTTGAAGACAACGGCCGGGGGTTCGACGTCGATGCGGTTTATAAGTCCAAAATCGGCACTCAGTCACTGGGAATCCTGGGCATACAGGAGAGGACGGCGATACTGAATGGTACTTTTTCCATAGACTCGCATGTCAGGCAGGGTACCCGTCTGAGGGTAGAGATTCCCGCAGACTCCTTTA
>CAYFVI010000143.1:0-1918 GCA_964346525.1 uncultured Dehalococcoidaceae bacterium | reverse complement strand
CTTCTATCTTCTCTGCATAGAGCTGTAAGCCGGAATCTCCTATGCCGAAGATAAAGTCGATTCCTTCAGCCTTCAGCATATTGACCATTGCTTCCCATGCGTTCATAACTAAGTACCTCCTTCAAACAGCATTCTAATAAACTTTGGGGTCATTTGGAAAGTCGCGCCCGTCAGGCAGGAATGGCGATAGCGGAATTGAGAAGAAATTATGATGCAATCGCGACTGAGAGGCTATGAAAGCAATGGTGAAAGTGCCGCTAAGTTCACCTTTTCAAAGAAGCGGTGAACCTGCTATCCGGACGGACGTTTTTCCGTGTCCAGTCGATGATTTCCGCAATGGGAGTACCCGGCAGGAACACCTGTTTTATGCCGGCCTTCTTTAATGCCGGGATGTCTTCCTCCGGGATTATGCCTCCGCCGATGACGGTGATATCGCCGACGCCGCCGGCTTTCAGCTGCCTGACGACCTCGGGGAACAGATAAAGGTGCGCCCCGGAAAGGCAGCTCAGGCCGACCAGGTCGACATCCTCCTGAATGGCGGCGCTGGCTATCTGCTCCGGGGTCTGATGCACGCCGGTGTAGATAACTTCAAATCCTGCGTCTCGGAAACCGCGGGCAATAATCCTGGCGCCGCGGTCATGGCCGTCAAGGCCGGGCTTGGCCACCAGCACCCGTAATTTTCTTTTCCGCTCCATTGTTCTCCAGAATTAGAAAAAGCCGGGGTCGCGGTACTCGCCGAAAGCCTCGCGGTAGACGTCACAGATTTCCTGCTCGGTGGCATAAGCCCGTACCGCTTCGATAACAGAGGGCATAACGTTTTTGTCGTTGCGGCAGGAGGCACGGAGTTCATTGAGGGCCTGCGCCACCGCCCGGCTGTCCCGGCCTCTCTTTATTTGCTTCAGCCTTTTGACCTGTTCCGCTTCAACTTTTTGGTCAATCTTCAGGAGCTCAATCGGGGTTTCCTCTTCGGCCCGGTATTTATTAACGCCCACGATTACCTTTTCTTGAGCATCCACCTGCTGCTTGAACCGGTAGGCGGCATTGGCAATCTCACGCTGCGGAAATCCGCGGTCGATTGCCGCCAGCATACCCCCCATGTCATCGATGCGTTTGATATATTTCCAGGCGGCATCTTCTATCTGGTGGGTCAGCGTCTCTATATAATAGGAGCCGGCCAGGGGGTCGATGGTGTTGACCACGCCGGTCTCCTCGGCCAGTATCTGCTGGGTGCGGAGGGCAATGGTGGCGGCGAATTCTGTGGGCAGGGCATATTCTTCGTCGAAAGAATTGGTATGCAGCGACTGCGTTCCGCCCAAGACAGCGGCCAGCGCCTCGGTGGCGGTGCGGATGATGTTATTGTACGGTTGCTGGTGCGTCAGCGAGCAGCCGGCCGTCTGCGTATGGAACCTCAGCCACCACGAGCGCGGGTTCTTCGCCTTGAACCTCTCCCTCATGATTCGGGCCCACATCCGCCGCGCCGCCCGGAACTTGGCAATCTCCTCAAAAAAGTCCATATGGGAGTCGAAAAAGAAAGACAGCCTCGGGGCAAAGGCGTCAACGTCAAGTTTCTTACGCTCGATGACATCCTGGACATAGGCAATGCCATCCGCCAGGGTAAAGGCCAGTTCCTGCATGGCGGTGGCACCGGCCTCGCGGATGTGATAGCCGCTGATGCTGATGGTGTTCCAGCGGGGCACATGTCTGGTGCCGAACTCGATGGTGTCGCTGATAAGCCTTATCGATGGCCCCGGGGGGCACATAAACGTCTTCTGGGCGATGAACTCCTTGAGCATGTCATTTTGAATGGTGCCGCCCACTTTGTCCCAGCTCACTCCCTGCTTCTCGGCGGCCACGAGGTACATTGCCCAGAGCACGCTGGCGGGCGGGTTGATGGTCATGGAGGTGGTAACCTGGTGCA
>CAYFVI010000142.1:0-4913 GCA_964346525.1 uncultured Dehalococcoidaceae bacterium | reverse complement strand
CCTCTGGCCTGCTCCACATAGTCGGGAACATGAGAAAATCTACGTCCCCAGCTATTGGAGGCATATCTGAGGTCCCCAAGGTAGACGCTGATGATGCCATCAAGTGCCCGCAGAGTATCCACCGAGTCATAGCTGCTGGTATTGTAGACCAAGGGTATGTACAGGCCTTTCGGCACCGCTTCCAGCACCGCCTTTACTATCTGCGGGACAAAGTGCGATGGCGAGACGAGGTTGATATTGTGGCAGCCCAGTTCGTTCTGGAGGTAGAGCATGTGGCTGGCCAGCTTCTGATGGTCAACCTGGTTTTCTGACTGTGCGCGGCGGTTCTGGCTTATCTGGTGGTTCTGGCAGTAAACACAGCGCAGATTGCAGTTGCCGAAAAAGATGGTCCCCGAGCCTTTATCGCCGGATATGGCCGGTTCCTCTCCGTGATGGGCACAGACCGCCGCCACAATAGGCAGGTAGCCGGAACGGCAGCAACTCTTCGTGTTTTTCAGTCGATTTACCCCGCACTCCCTCGGGCAGATATCGCAGGAACGCAATCGTGCCTCTAACTCCCTGGCGCGGCGCTCCAGTTCGCCTGACCGGTATAGGCTCATATATGCCGGGTTATCCGCCATCTTGTTCACCGCTCTCTTCTTTAGACTTCACTTCCAAAACGAGCTTGTTCAAGCCCAGGACTTCCACTTCCTCGCCGGCCGGAATTTCACCTGCTACCGATCTGGCCTTCCAGTATTCGCCTTGCACCGTGATTACGCCGTCCGGCCTCAGCGGCTCTTTGACCTCGCCCACCAGCCCGACCATACCTTCCGGGCCGGTAACCTGCCTGACATGAAAACTGGGTATGATTAGCTTGTGAATGGCAAAGGCGAAAGCACCTATTAACAAGGCGACAACAATAGCTGTCCACAGCGGTATGCTGATATTCAAGAACCAGAGAGCCACCAGTACCAGAGCTATGGCCACTGCCTCGTCCAGCAGCAGGACGAGGACTTTGAGCCAGTCTTTCATCGTCTGACTGAAATTTCCTTTAACCATCGCCCCGTTTCTCTATCTTGGCCCAGGTATCCCGCAACGGCACTATCCGATTGAACACCATTTTGCCGGCAGATGAATCGGGGTCGACGCAGAAATAACCCTGCCTTTCGAACTGGTATCGACTTCCCGGCCTTGCTCCGGCAAGACCGGGTTCAACACGACACGAGGACAATACCTCCAAAGAGTTGGGATTCAAGTAATCTTTGAAGTCGGCCCCATCCTCCACATCGGTCGGGTCTTCCTTGCGGAATAAATGCTCGTACAGGCGTACTTCAGCCTCGATGGCGTGCTCCGCCGAAATCCAGTGCAGCGTTGCCTTCACCTTCCGTCCATCCGGAGCATCACCACCCCGCGTGGCCGGGTCATAGGTGCAGCGGAGCTCAACCACCTCTCCGCTCCGCTCATCCTTGACCACGCTCACACAGGTGATAAAGTAGGCATACCTCAACCGCACCTCACGGCCCGGCGCCAGGCGGAAGAACTTCGGCGGCGGCTCTTCACGAAAATCATCCCGCTCGATATACAGCACCCGTGAAAAGGGTACCTTGCGCGTCCCCGCACCGGGGTCTTCGGGGTTGTTCACCGCATCCATCTCTTCCACCTGGCTTTCCGGGTAGTTCTCAATGACCACCCGCAGCGGGCGCAACACTCCCATAACGCGCTGGGCGTGCTGGTTCAGGTCCTCGCGCAGGCTGTGCTCAAGCAGGGCAATATCAATCGTGCTGTCGGTCTTCGCCACTCCGATGCGCCGGGAAAAGTTGCGGATGGACTCCGGTGTGCAGCCACGCCGGCGCAAACCCGAGAGCGTTGGCATCCGCGGGTCGTCCCATCCGCTTACAAGCCCTCTCTGTACCAGTTCCAGAAGCCTGCGTTTGCTCATCACGGTGTAGGTGAGGTTAAGTCGGGCGAACTCTATCTGCCGGGGGTGATAGATGCCCAGCTCGTCCAGGAACCAGTCGTACAGGGGACGATGGTCTTCAAATTCCAGCGTGCAGATGGAATGGGTAATCCCTTCTATGGAATCCTCGAGGCCATGGGCCCAGTCGTACATGGGATAGATGCACCACTTATCTCCCGTGCGGGGGTGCTCGGCGTGCAGGATGCGATACATAACCGGGTCGCACATATTCAGTTTCCGGGAAGCCATGTCGATTTTGGCGCGGAGAACGCGCGAGCCGTCCGGGAATTCGCCGGCCCGCATGCGCTGAAACAGGTCCAGGTTTTCCTCGCTGGAACGGTCCCGGTACGGGCTATGTCTGCCCGGTTCGGTCAAGGTACCACGGTAGTCCCTGATTTCCTCCGGGCTCAGCTCATCGACGTAGGCCTTGCCTGCTTTTACCAGTTGCACTGCATATTCGTACATTTGCTCAAAGTAGTCCGAGGCGTAGTACAGTCGGCCTTCCCAGTCGAACCTCAGCCAGCGGACGTCTTCGATGATGGAGTCGATATATTCCTGTTCTTCCTTGACGGGGTTGGTATCATCGAAGCGCAGGTTGCAGAGGCCGTTGTAGTCAGCAGCGATGCCGAAATTGAGGCAGATGGACTTGGCGTGCCCGATGTGCAGATAACCGTTCGGCTCCGGGGGGAAGCGGGTGTGGACGCGGCCGCCGTACTTATTGGCCCGAAGGTCCTCATTGATAATGTCCCGGATGAAATCCCGTGATGACTCAGAATTGGTCGTAGTCATATTCGCAAAACCGCCCTGTTGAATTCTACTCCAGTTTTTCCACCGCAGCCTTGAGCCTTTTCAAACATCGTTCTTTACCCAGCACCATCATCGTCTCAAAGAGAGGAGGGGCCGCCGTGCGGCCGGTCGTAGCTACGCGAAGCGGGCTGAAAAGCTGCCCCGCCTTGAGCCCCAGCTCCTCAGCCAGGGGCCGGAGCGTGCCCTCCAGCGAATCATGGTCAAAGTTCTCCAGTGAGGCCAACTTTTCTTGAGCCGCTTTCAGCGTCCTGAGCGTGGCCTCGGCGGTCATCTTACTGTCCACCAGCATCGATGCCTCATATTCCAGCTCATCGAGGAAAAAGAAGGCGGCGTATGTTGCGGCCTCCGCCAGCGTGTTTATCCGCTCCCTAATCAAGGGCATAATCCGGCTCACATACTCCTTGGAGACGGGCCGTTTCACCTCTGGCGGCAACCCGCTCTCCAGAAAAGGTATGATTTCCCGCAGCAGCTTTTCCTGGCTCAGCTCCCGCAGATAAACCCCGTTCATCCAGTCGAGCTTTTCGTGATTGAAGATGGCCGCCGTCTTGCTGATGCGCTCAATCGAGAAATTTTTTATCAGTTCATCTCTTGAGATGATGTCCGTTTTATCATCCAGCGACCAGCCGAGCAGGGCCAGGAAATTGACCATTGCCTCGGGGAGATAGCCCTGCCCCTGATATTCGGTGATGGATACCGCCCCGTGCCGCTTGCTCAGCTTGGAGCGGTCAGGGCCTAATATCATCGGCAGGTGGGCCAGCTGCGGCATCTCGTAGCCCAGCGCCTGATAGAGGAGCTTGTGGCGAGGCACGCTGGGCAGCCACTCCTCAGCCCTCAATACGTGGCTTACTTCCATCAAATGGTCGTCAACGACGTTGGCCAGGTGATAGGTGGGGTATCCGTCCGATTTGAGCAGCACATAGTCGTCAAGGGTGCTGTTATCCACGGCCACCTCCCCCCAGATAATATCGCGGAAGCTGGTCTGCCCCTCCAGAGACATTTTGAAGCGCACCACCGGCCTGATGCCCCCGGCCTCTTTCTTTTTACGCTCGGCCTCGCTTAAGTTCCGGCAGTGCCGGTCATAGCCGATAGACTCTTTCCTCTTTCTCTGTTGCTCACGTATATCGGCCAGGCGCTCTGGTGAGCAGTAGCATGGGTAAGCGTTACCCTGCCTGATCAGTCGCTGCGCCGCCTCGCGATAGAGTTCCAACCGCTGCGACTGAAAATAAGGGCCGTATTTGCCCCCCACCTCCGGCCCCTCGTCCCAGTCCAGCCCCAGCCAGCGCAGGCCGTCCAGAATGGCCTCCTGCGCACCCTTCACCTTGCGGGCGACATCAGTGTCCTCAATGCGGACGATGAACGTGCCGCCGGTGTGGCGGGCGTAGAGCCAGTTGAACAGCGCCGTTCTTATATTGCCCACGTGGGGGAAGCCGGTGGGGCTGGGGGCAAAACGGACTCGTACTGAGTTAGACATTTGATATCTCTTCTAACCTTCTAGGTTCCTCAGAACTCCATCCAAAATGGTAGACGCCTCTTTTTTATATTCTAAATATGACTTCTGTAAATCGATTTCTCTGTGCTCGATTTTATTTTCTATTTCATTGCAAAGCACTAACCAAAAACCCTGTGTGCTTATGCTAACTCTAGTGATTACGCAGCGTCTGATTATCCCTTTCCTTTTCCTTTTATACTCAATTGGATGGCCTACTGCCATATTCCTTAGTTCTCTTAAGAAGTGCCAATTTGGGAAATTAGCTTCTACAACATCAATCCTATCCGAAATATCTTTAATTTTAGGAAAAGGTTTAACCAGACTTTTACACAGATGCTCTATTGCACTTTGTTGAATAAATACAGCTTGGAAAACGCCATACAGCCTTAAGTATTTTTCACCATTACTATCCCCTATCCCCTCCGCTTCAAAATTTAACAGTGCTTCGCAAGTATCCTCAATCGTATCTATAGAAACACACAACATATTCCATTTATCTAGATTATCCTTATAGCATCTATCATATAGTTTAGAAGTATTAACGTAATGTCTGATGCTACCTGTCAAGCTGAGGATTTTTTTCACGTCCCCATTCTACCACCCCACCCACTTCTATTCTAGACTATCTCCCTTAACGCCCTCTCTAAATCCTCGGGCAGGTCGGACTTGAACTCCACATAC
>CAYFVI010000141.1:0-2369 GCA_964346525.1 uncultured Dehalococcoidaceae bacterium | reverse complement strand
CCGCTCGGCACCGGACTGGGGGCCAAGCCGATTGCCAATACCGATGTCTTCTGCTTTGGCCCGCCGGATTTGCCTTACCATAAACTGCCGCAGGGCGTGCTTCATCCGCGCCGCATTTTCAAGGGGGTGCGGGCCGGGGTGGCCGACTACGCCAACCGGCTCGGCATACCCACGCTCAACGGTGCCGTTCTCTTTGATGAGCGCTATGTGGCCAATCCACTGGTATACTGTGGCACTCTCGGACTGCTGCCCAAGGATATCGCCCAGCGTGGCCAGCAGAGGCCGGGCGACAAGGTGGTCCTCGTTGGCGGACGGACGGGCCGGGACGGAATTCATGGCGTCACCTTCGCCTCGGAGCAGCTCACCGAGACCTCAACGACCACCTCATCCAGTTCGGTGCAGATTGGCAATCCCATTGTTGAGAAGAAGATGATTGATATCCTCCTCCAGGCCCGAGACCGCGGTCTGTACGTGCGCATAACCGACTGCGGCGGCGGGGGACTTTCCTCGGCGGTGGGGGAGATGGCGGAGGAGACAGGGGTACGGGTTGACCTGGAGAAGGTGCCGCTGAAGTACGCCGGGCTTTCCTACGCGGAGATATGGATTTCAGAGTCTCAGGAGAGGATGATTATCGCCGTGCCGCCGGAAAACATCGATGAGCTGCTTTCTCTCTTTGCCGGTGAAGACGTGGAGGCCACCGTTATCGGCGAGTTCACCGATGACCGCAGATTGCAGCTTTTTTATAACGGAGAATCGGTCTGCGACCTGGAAATGGAATTTCTGCACGGCGGTATCCCGCAGTTGAAGAGAGAGGCGGTCTGGAAACCACCCCGCCACCCCGAACCCGACTTTGCTGAATTATCGAATTTAAATGAATCGCTGCTGGCGATTTTGAGTTCGTGGAATGTATGCAGCAAGGAGTGGGTGGTCCGCCAGTATGACCACGAGGTGCAGGGCGGCAATGTCCTCAAGCCGCTGGTGGGCAAGAACAATGACGGCCCTGGAGATGCTGCGGTTATCCAGCCGGTACTTGCTTCGCCTAAAGGCGTGATAATCGCCAACGGCATCAATCCGGGCTATGCCGATATTGACCCGTACTGGATGGCGGCTTCAGCTATTGACGAAGCCCTGCGACAGATAATCGCCGTGGGCGGTGACCTGAATCGGGTGGCGTTGCTGGACAACTTCTGCTGGGGCAGCTCCGGTCGGCCTGAGATGCTGGGAGCGCTCATCCGCGCCGCGCAGGCCTGCTATGATATGTCGATGGTCTATAAGACGCCCTTTATCTCCGGCAAGGATAGCCTGAACAATGAATTCGAATATGAAGGCAGGACCATATCCATACCGCACACGCTGCTCGTCTCGGCTATCGGCGTCATGGAGGACGTGAGCCGTGCCATATCCATGGACTTCAAACAGGCTGGCGATTTCATCTATATCGTTGGCAGCACCCGGTGTGAGCTTGGCGGCTCAGAGTACCTGAAGACAAGGGGATTTATCGGCAATAGCGTGCCAGAAGTCGACCCGGAAAAGAGCAGAGAACTGATGGAAAGCCTGAGCGCGGCCACCGGAAAAGGGCTGGTCAGGGCCTGCCATGACTGCAGCGAGGGGGGAATCAGCGTGGCGGTGGCCGAGATGGCCTTTGCCGGCGGTCTGGGGGCGAGCATAAACCTGAAAGAGGTGCCCCTCGGTGAGCCGATAGACCGCGACGACTTCATCCTCTTTTCGGAGTCGAACAGCCGCTTCATCGTCGAGGTATCACCGGAGAAGAAAGACGCATTTGAAAAAGAAATGGCGGGCACGCCCTTTGCCCTGATTGGCCAGGTGACCGAAGAGCCCAGTCTTGAGGTTCACGGTCAGAAGGGCGATACCGTTGTCTCCATCTCCATAGATGAGTTAAAGGAAGCCTGGCAGAAGCCGCTGAGGTGGTGATGGATGGTTAAGACTATCGTGCTGCGGGCGCCGGGAACAAACTGCGATGAAGAGACTGTTTTTGCTTTCGAGCAGGCCGGTTCGGTGGTGGACTTGGTGCACGTCAACCGGGTTATTCGCCGGGAACAGCGGCTGGCCGACTACCAGATACTGGTCATTCCCGGCGGCTTTACCTATGGCGACGATATCGCTGCCGGCAAGGTGCTGGCCAACGAGCTGAGGCTCAAGCTGAGAGAGGATATCATGCGCTTTATTGAGGCCGGAGGTCTCATCCTGGGCGTATGCAACGGCTTTCAGGTGCTGGTCAAAGCCGGCTTTCTGCCTGACCCGCATAACGGCGGCCATCAACGGATAACGTTAGCTGACAATGATTCGGGCAAATTCGAGTGTCGGTGGATTCACCTGGCGGTGAATAAGGAAAGCCCGTGCGTTTTCAC
>CAYFVI010000140.1:0-5692 GCA_964346525.1 uncultured Dehalococcoidaceae bacterium | reverse complement strand
ACCAGTTTGCCGCCGTAGATTGTGGCCATCGTTTTTCCCTTGAGCACCCGGCCCACCAGCGGCGTGTTCTTGCCTTTGGAGGCAAAGGTCTCCGGGTCGACCGCCCACTCTTTATACGGGTCGAAGATGGTGATGTCCGCCGGTGCGCCGATTTTCAGCGTTCCGAGCTGGGCATCTTTCAACAGTCTGGCCGGCTCGCAGGTAAGCCTGGCGATAAGGTCTGACAGCATTAACTGCCCGCTGTGCACCGGACCGAGCAGGCTGCCCAGCGCCGTCTCAAAGTTGCTGATGCCGCAGGCCGCCTGTGTGAAATCGCACTCCTTGTCCGCTCTGGCGTGCGGGGCGTGGTCGGTGGCAATGATATCTATAGCGCCGTCTTTCAGCCCCCTGAGCAGCGACTGATTATCTCTCCTCGTGCGCAGCGGTGGGCTCACCTTGGCGTTGTTGTTGTAGCCGTTGCACTCCTCCTCGGTGAGGGTGAGGTGGTGGGGGGTAACCTCGGCGGTAACCTTTGTCCCCTGTCTTTTGGCGCTGCGGATGAGTGCCAGCGCGCCCGCGGTGCTGACGTGAGCGATGTGCACGTGTCCGCCGGTCATTCTGGCCAGCATGATGTCCCGCGACACCATAATCTCCTCGGAAGCCGGCGGGATGCCGCGCAGGCCGAGCCGTCGGGCAAGCTCCCCCTCGTTCATCTGCCCGCCCTCAATTAAAGACGGCTCCTCGCAGTGGTCAATTACTGGCAGGCCGAGCTCCTGACTTTTCACCAGCGCCTGGCGCATTATCTCCGGGTCTTTTACCGGGCTGCCGTCGTCGCTGAAGCCGATAACCCCCGCTTTGGCCAGTTCCGCCATGTCCGCGAGCTCCTCGCCATTCCTGCCTCTGGTGACGCAGCCGATGGGCAGCACCCGGATAATGCCTGCTTTCTCCGCTTCCGCTCTCACATACGCCACCGTTTCCGGACTGTCCAGTGGCGGGTTGGTATTGGGCATACAGCAGACGGTGGTGAAACCGCCCCCCGCCGCCGCCCGGGTACCGGTGGCGATTGTCTCCTTCTGGTCAAAACCGGGCTGTCTCAGGTGACAGTGCAGGTCGATGAATCCCGGGCAGACCACCTTCCCTTCCGCATACAGGATATCGTAATCACCCGGGGGTGGCACAGCTCTCCGCCAGGCGATTTTGCCATCTTCGAGCAGCAGGCTGCCCAGTTCGTCGATGCCCTGACCGGGGTCGATAATCCACCCATCTTTAATCAGCAGTGGTTTCATTTCAGTGTGCCCTTTCTGCTTCGTTTCACTTTCACATAGCAGCTGGCCTTGAAGCCGAGGCTTTCCGCATCTTTATCCGAGCGGAAGACGATAAGGTTCTCGGGCCTGATTTTTCTTGCCCAGTGGCTGGCCGCGCTGTGGAACCTCTTGGTGGCTATTTTGCCCTCATGCCAGTCGGAACTGGCGACGTATTCCGGCTCGAAACCGTGTTCGCAGTAGATACAACGCAGGGTGAGCGGTTTGCGGTTGACGATTTTATATTCGGGCTTGAGGTATTTTAATTCCGTCTCCTGCACCGAGACACAGCGCGGGTTCGAGCAGCCGGGGCCGAAATCGCGCCGGTAAATGGGGTATTCTACGGGCGGTGCTTCTTCCTGGGGAATGGTTACCTCTCTGGCCCCCAGCAGCAGGGCGATAAGCGCCATCCTCACTGGCACCCCGCCCGCTGCCTGCTTGAAGTACATGCTCCTCGGGTCGGCATCAAGCTCCATCGCCAGTTCATCAACCCGGGGCAGCGGGTGCATTACCAGCGATTTGCGGAACTCCTTGCTTCTGAGCAGTCTCTTGTCCACAACCGGGTATTTATCCCTTAATTCTTTCCCCTTTTCGTTGGCGGTGAAACGTTCCTTCTGAGGTCGTGTGACGTACAGGGCATCTATACCCCTCTTCAACTCCACCTGGATATTCACGTCGGGCATCATGGCCAGCTGGTGCGGGCTGCTGGGCGTAAGGTAGATGGCGTCAAGGGGGAACAGCTTTTCTTTCATCGCCTTGTCCAGAGCCTGCTTTCCCAGTTCGCCGCCATATTCCGTGGTGAGCTTTTCGAGTACGTGCTCTGGTACTTCCAGGCCGGGGGTGGGGTAGAAGAGGATATTGGCCCCGAACTTGGCCAGGGCGAAAATCAGTGAGTGTATCGTCCGGCCGTACTTCAGGTCGCCCCACAGCCCGATTTTCAGCCCTTTTAAGGTTTTCTTCTCCCTTTTTATGGTGTACAGGTCGAGAAGTGTCTGGGTGGGGTGCTGGTGTCCGCCATCGCCGGCATTGATTACCGGTACGCCGGCGTAATCGGCAACCACCTTGGCCGCCCCTTCCCAAGGGTGGCGAATGACAATCATGTCAACGTAACTGCCGACCACTTTGGCCATATCGGCGATGCTCTCGCCCTTGGCCAGTGAGGTGGCGCCCACGTCGGCAGCGGTGATGACGCTCCCCCCGAGGCGGTGCATCGCCGTCTCGAAAGAGAGCCGCGTCCGGGTGCTCGGCTCGAAGAAGAGGCTGGCCATAATCTTGCCCCGGCACAGTCCGTACTGCTCCTCCATGGCGCCGGACATTTCATCTGTCAGGTTGAAGAGCGCTTCGATTTCTCCCAGGGAAAAGTCATCGATGGTAACCAGACTTCTATTTGCCAGTGTCATGGCCCCTCCTCTTCCCGGTACCTGCCGGGTGCAAAGAATTTTCACTTTCGTCTGGTTCGCGGCTGACGATGGCCACTTCGTCCATTCCGTCGGTTTCAACCAGACGCACCTGTATTTCCTCGTGGCGGGCGCTGGGTATGTTCTTGCCGATATAGTCGGGGCGGATGGGCATCTCACGGTGTCCGCGGTCGATGAGCACCGCCAACTGTATCTGGCGGGGGCGGCCGAAGTCAATGAGCGCGTCCATGGCCGCCCGCGTGCTGCGTCCGGTGTAAAGCACGTCATCAACGAGCACGATTGATTTGCCGTCGACATTGGCCGGGATGTCGGTATGCTGGACAACTGGCTGCCTGTCGAGCGGGGAAATGTCATCGCGGTGGAGGCTGAAGTCGAGGGCACCCACGGGAACAGCCATATTTTCGAACTTTTGAATATTGGCCGCCAGTCTTTTGGCCAGCGGCACCCCCCGCGTCCGCATCCCCACCAGTATCAGATGGTCCAGGGACTTGTTCTGCTCGATGATTTCATGGGCGATGCGCGCCAGGGTACGCCTGATGTCTTCCCGGGTCATGATAGTTTTCTTGGGCATAAAAATAACCCCTTGCCGGGGCTGGCAAGAGGCCATATTTACGATGCTTCTCTTTAACTTCCTTGCCAGCCTCACCGGACCAGCTTAAAGGTTTTTGTCCTGAATAAATATAACACAAAGGGGAAGTTTAATTCAAGACGGTCTAAGTCTTTTTCAGATAAAAATTTGCCGCTATCACCCGCCTTTACTTTGAAGCTAAATTGTGCTATACTTAATTGTGCGTAAATGCATATTGTCTCTACGTGTAAAAGCAGGCTCTGATAGTTGACGGGCTTGCTTTTTTCTTTTTTACCTTGAGGAATTAATCAGGAATGGCCACAAAGAAACCAGCTGCAGTCGCAACACAGAATAACCAGAATAACGAGTATACCGCCGAGGATATTCAAGTACTGGGGGGAAGGGAGGCGGTGCGCCGCCGTCCCGGCATGTACATCGGCGGCACGGACCAGCGCGGGCTGCATCACCTGGTCTATGAAATCACCTATAACAGCATCGATGAGGCCATGGCTGGCTGCTGCGACAAGATTCTGGTCACCATCCGGGAAGACGGCGGCGTCACCGTGGCAGACAACGGTCGCGGCATACCCGTGGATGTCCATCCCGCCACTGGCGTTTCCGCCCTGGAGACGGTGATGACGGTGCTGCACGCCGGGGCCAAGTTCGGCGGGCGCATCTATCAGGTCTCCGGCGGCCTGCACGGTGTGGGGGCCTCGGTGGTCAATGCGCTCTCTTCCTATGTCTGCTGCAACGTGCAGCGCGATGGCAAAGTATATCAGCAGGAGTACCGCCAGGGAATACCGCAGGGCCCGCTTACGGAAATCGGCAAGGCCAGCGCCACCGGCACCACCATCACCTTTTACGCCGATGAGGAGATTTTCGACAAGGCCACTTACGATTTCGACCTCCTCAACGAGCGCATTCGCGAGATGGCCTACCTGAACAAAGGCCTGGAGATCACCATCAGAGATGAAAAAGAAGACCGTGAGCAGACCTTCTACTTTGAAGGCGGCATCACCAGCTTTGTCCGCCACCTGAACCGGGGTCGGGCGGTGCGTCATGCGCAGCCGATATATATATCTAAAGAGGTAAACAGCACCATCGCCGAGGCGGCGCTCCAGTACAATGACGGCTTCACCGAGTCCGTTTTCAGCTTTGCCAACTGCGTCAACACCATTGATGGTGGTACGCATCTCACCGGCTTTCGCTCGGCGCTGACCCGCGTGCTGAACGACTATGCCCACAAGAACAAGCTGATTAAAGACGATGACCCGAACCTAACCGGGGAGGACGTAAGGGAGGGGCTGACCGCCATCATCAGCGTCAAGCTCCACGAGCCGCAGTTTGAAGGCCAGACCAAGGGCAAGCTGGGCAATATCGAGGTCAAAAGCCAGGTGGAGAGCGTGGTCGGGGAGGGGCTTTCGGTATATCTGGAAGAGCACCCCGATGAGGCAAAGAAGATTATTGATAAGTGCCTGACTGCGGCCAAGGCCAGAGAGGCCGCGCGGAAGGCCCGCGACCTGATTATCAGAAAGAGCAGTCTCGATGCCGGCACGCTGCCGGGTAAGCTGGCCGACTGCTCGGAGAAGGACCCCGCCCACTGCGAGCTTTATCTGGTGGAGGGCGACTCCGCCGGTGGCTCAGCCAAGCAGGGTCGGAACCGTCGTTTTCAGGCGATACTGCCGCTGCGCGGCAAGATTTTGAATGTGGAAAAGGCGCCGCCGGACAAAATGCTGGCCAACGAAGAGATCCGCGTTCTCATCACCGCCCTGGGGGCGGGCATCGATGATGACTTTGATGCTGCCCGGCTCCGCTACCACCGCGTCATCCTGATGACTGACGCCGATGTGGACGGCTCGCACATACGTACCCTGCTGCTCACCTTCTTCTTCCGCCACATGCCCGGGCTCCTCAGCAACGGCTACCTCTATATCGCCCAGCCGCCGCTGTACCGCTTGAAGGCAGCAAGCAGCCAGCACTGGGTCTATTCGGAGCAGCAGAAGGAAGAGCTGATGAAGACGGAGCTGAAAGGCGCTAAAAAGGTCGAGGTCCAGCGCTACAAGGGCCTCGGCGAGATGACCCCGGAGCAGCTATGGGAAACCACCATGAACCCGGATACCCGCACCCTGCTTTCGGTGAGCGTGGAGGATGCCGTCGATGCCGACCATATCTTCCACATGCTTATGGGCAGTGAAGTGCCGCCGCGCAAGTCGTTCATTCAGGCACACGCCAAGAACGCCAATCTGGATATCTAAATTCAAGTAGGATTGAGAATAGGCCATGCTGGTCTCGAACCTGCAACACCCGGATTAAAAGTCATGGTGACATTTTTAGGTTTTTCAGGGCGTCTTTGAAGCTGGAATCAGCCCAAACTTTATTCAATTTTTAAGAAATCAGGTTGACATCGCTCGAAAAATCAGGTTGAC